>JAJDBZ010000037.1 GCA_029261095.1 Candidatus Omnitrophota bacterium
AGAGAATCGATTTGATCTCTAACTTCAACCCACATTCCAATCAACATCTGTTGTTGAGAGTCCCTTGGAATCTGGTATCCCGCTTCTTGATAAAGACGCATGACCAAGCCACTGCAATCGACCCCTTCTTTCCCTGTCCCTCCCCAAACATATGGGACACCTTTCCACTCTTCGACGGTCTCCGGCCACTCGAGAAAAGGGATGGAATAGTCGAGTCCGGGCGACTCCACCCTCGACTGCGCCTCGAGGGTCTTTTCCAATTCATCGGTGCTCGCCCAAGCGAGATACCCATCCCCGGCTTGACACAAGGCGGCGCCGCGATCTTCCCGTAGAATTTGGATTGGATCGTCAGGCTCCCACACATGGGCGCTTTCGCTGCCCTCGTCCGGATGGTCCCTACCGTGAACTTGGTTTAGGCACCGGATGAATCGTGTCTTACTGGACCTTGAAGTCAAGGAAGACAAGTTGAATCGAATGGGGAGGTCGGAAATTCCCTCAGCGATTAAAGCCAATGCTTCACAGGATGAGGGATAGGGGAGGAATCCATTAACTTCAAACGATGTTCCATTGGAGCGAACCTCCAAATGGGATTTCTCATGCGAAGGATGACTGATGATGGCCGTGATGAAACTCAATAGAAACGATTCGAGATCCGATTCGGTTCTCACTCGATCGGATCTCAATCTGGACCGAAGTTTCTCGAAGAACGAGTCACTCAACAGGTTTGTCCTCCGAAACGGAAATGGATTCGAGTGGCGGGGCCATTTCGATCAGACGCCGCCCCTGGGTCAGGACCGGGAGTTCGATTCGGATTGTTGTCCCTTTCCCTTCTTCGCTATCAATATCGATCTTTCCAAAATGTTCTCGAATGCATCGCTCGACTTGCGCAAGTCCGAGCCCGCTTCCCGTGTCTTTGGTCGAAAATCCCAATTCGAAGACGCGGTCCATGATTTCTGAAGAGATACCTTTTCCTGTGTCCGTAAAGGAAAGGAAGACATGTGTGCCTTCGGTTCGGCTGCGAATAATCAGTCGTCCTCCCTCGGTCATCCCTTCGATCGCATTCTTCAGGATGTTTACAAATGCCCGTCGGAGGTCGACCCGATCGGCGAATACAGTGGTGTGAACTGTTGGGGGATAGTATTCGGGTTCGATCCCCGCTTGTTCGAGTTCAGGACCGACCAGCTTCAAAGTCTCTCCTAGCAGATCATGAATCGAGATTGATTCGAACTGCGGTTTTCGAGGTCTAGCCGCCTCCAAAAATCCTGTCAGCTTCTCGTTCAGAATCTGAATCTCTTCCTGGATGATATCAACACTCCGAATCAAATCCGGGTCCCCTTCTTTTCCCAGTTTCCGGCGCATCAGCTGGGCATGAATGCCCATTGAGTTCAAAGGGTTCCGGATTTCATGAGCAAGGCTGGAGGAAAAAGCATTCAATGTGGACAGCCACTTCGTCTCCTGAGCCTGGACCTGGCGTTTCTTTTCTTCGGTCACATCGAAGAGGAATACCAATACCCCTCCAAAACGACCCTGCTGGTCACTCAAAGGGTGGATACTCATCTGCACCGCACGGGGCTTCCGAGTGAGGATGACGATCTCTAGTCTCTCTATAGGTTCGCCGTTCCGAAGAGCAACTCGAATGGGATCGAGGATCTCCTCATGATGAAGGAAGGATCCCATCCTTTTCCGAAGGCATTCCGCCGGATCGAAATCAAGCCATTCACCCGCATTAAGGTTGGCGAAGTGCAGCGCTTCCGTCTCATCAAAAACCAATACGGCTTCGGAGATACTATCGAAGATGACATTGAGCAAGTCACGCTCCTCGGTTACCTCGAGTAGGCAATCGAGAAGCACTTCCTTTTCAATTTTTTCACCGCGTCCTAAAACACGGTTGATAAATCGGGATCGGACCATGGTTTATTGTTCGATGACCGGAGTTTCTACGCTTTGAGGCGATGACTCATTTGGCCAAGATCTGAAGGTCCTGTTTGAATTTCTCAGTGGTACGCCCATAGCCATTATAATCTTTGCCTTCCCATGCGTAAAAGGAGATCTGATCCAGGGGTTGATTTTGTGTCAGTTCAGCAAAATTCGAACTCAGAGTTTCGGGAAGAACCATATCGCTTGCCGCCGTGTAACCTCGGAACCATGCTTCACGGTGCAGGTTCTCCCAAGCGTTGATTCCTCTCAGATCCCATTGGGAAATAGAACGGTGGTCCAGTATTGTGTCTGATAAGAGGTAGACTGAAAGAGTGAATTCGCCTGCCTGCGACTGAAATCGAAGCGGGAAGGTTGCACCCTCCGATTCAAACTCGATGGCCAGTGGGCCAAGCAGCCCGGCAATGGGTGGATCCTCCTGAACACCGACCCAGAATCCCCAGCCTCGTTGCGCATAGTCTTCGAGAAGGGAACCCTCCGGCATCACGAGTCCTTTTTCCTTGAGGTATTGGATGACATCATCCACAATTGAGACAGTGGGTTGAAACTCGTTCCATTCGATCCCATCCATCTCTCCCCCGACGGAATCACCAAATATGCTTCCTCCAAACCGCGTGATTCCCCGAGGGCGGCCTGTTCGGAGCTTGTATTTTTCCTTAGTGGATGGATGTGTGAGATTGAAAAGATCCTTCATGAGAGAGTCGGTTTCGATTTCGGACCTGCGAGAATTGTCCGGAGCCGGAACGACCCAAGCGAGGTTTTTCGGAGGGTCAAGAACGAAGTCTTCGGACTCTGGGACGAGCGGTCTTCCATAAGTGTCCTTCTTCGTTTCCAATTCATACTTAGCTTCCAGAATGAATGTTTGTTTCCCGCCCGACAGGGCTATGAAGGTCTCTAGATGGGTTAGGTGACACTGATGAGGATAATCGGGTGGAAGGGCCACCTGTGAATGAGCCGACATGATGGAACTGAGTCCCACGCTCAACACAATGAAAGTGAGGAAGAGAGATTTCAACTTGGATTTAGAAAGGGACATAAACCACACCTCGTTTTTGGCGTTACAGAATCCATTGGCGCTGAATCGTTTCTGGATATTGAATTTTGCCCGTGTTTGTACTCTGGGTATCTTGTCAGTCTCAGCCTTTGCAGAAAAGGGGACTCTGGAATCCGTTTGGTCCATGAATCTTTCGAACCATAGAAACTCCCTCGAATACTTCGAAATCTGGACCGAAACTTGGAGGTATGAGATTTTCGACTCCACATCCCCCATATCTGCCGAAATCACCGAGGATTGGGTCGATTCAGTGCAATACCGGATTTCTTCAGCGACTGTCACGGTCGATTCAAGAACCAAATTTTCGATCCTAGTCGAAGAGACGCGTGATTTTTTCGGAAGTCCGCCCGAATCGGCGGAAGTCCTTTCGGAGGTCCACCAACGCGATGCGACGGGTGCATCCTATAGGGTCTGGGAACGACGATCTGGCGACCTTTCCAAGTATGAATCCCAAGGGACTTGGCACCAATCCGATGGAGTCATCGCCCTGGGGCCACCCATGTCGGAGGATCACATTGACATTTTCCTTGCCAGGCTAGGAGTTTTGATCCCCGAGTCGGCCAAGGCCCTTGAGATTCCCTCGTCAACACCTGAGAACGAAGAGGAGCGGATAGTCTTTCAAGTCGATTCGGAAGAGGTTCGATACCGTTATGGCTGTCAACCCTGGCGAATGGGTGGAACTCGACCCCTGTCTCTAGAGGAGTTTCCAATGTTTGGGGACGAAGAGGGCGCACTTTCAGAGCGAAGACACTTTTTTCGTTTCTCAGGGGCGACGGATAATGAGCGAAAAGTTCTTCTTCAACCAGAGGCGGCCCTTGAGTTCCGATTCGGAGCGCGCGGCGAATTGGTGAGCTACGCGGTGATTCAGATTCATCCGGCAGTCACCGATCCGGCGGGCTGGATGCCATTCCCCTCTTCGAGGCCCCCTTTTGGTTGGAAGGTCCTGGACTATCGGTTTCTTCCGGAAACGGAATTTACCTTCGGGGAGACGGGGTCTTTTTGAATCACTGTTGATTATTGTCCAGGTAATAAATCTGACCGTCCTGCTCATAGTACAGGTTTCCGTCCTGGTCATAGTAGTACTGAATTTGCTGCTGTTCAGTCGAATAAACTGGCGTCCCATCCGAATAGTAGTACTGACCCGTTTCAGGGTCCACGTAATACTGTGGTTGCTCTACATTTTCGGCGGGCATAGTCTCCGCAACAGGTTGTTCATTCTGCTCTCCGGAGGCCGCCAGTTCTTCGGTCGCCTGCGCTGTATCCCCATCGCTTTTGATGGCGATTTTTTTCGGGGCTGGAGGATAGAGAACCTTCAATAATGTTTCCGCCATCTCGGCGTCGATATTCCCACCGCGTGCGATCGAGGAAAGTCTCTGCAAATCAGACTGTACTTTGATGGCTTGGGTGGCGGCCAATACTTTGGCCGTGTTCGGTTCATCTTTGCGTTTCATGAACTCCTCACGGAGGGTGGCTATCATCTTGGCATCGAATCGGAGACTCCCTGTTGGCGACTTGGTGGCACCCTGAAGGTTTCTCATCACCTCGAGCATGTACCCAGTAGCAGAGGGAACTGGCGCCTCCGCGATCGATGTGGCCTCGGAAGGATTCGATGAAAGGGCGGGTCCAGGAGTCGGAGTCACCTCGATTTCAACAGTCAGGATCTTTCCACCGATAATCTTCGTTTTCTTGATCTTAACCATCGCAGGAGTCGGGACAGGAGCGACTTGGGTTGTTTGCCCAATAGAGGGAGTGGCGTTCGAAACGCTACCCGAAGCGGATTGGATGCCTGAATCCCCGGGGGTAGACTGATTCACGGGAGGAGGTGCGGGGGGAGTCTTCTTTCTCTTTGTCTTGATAACTTTGCCGTTGAGGGTGATCGTTCCGGTTTCCTCTGCGGAATCTGTTTCCGCGGTTTCAGTGTCTACATTCTGAATTTGCTCTTCGGTTTGTTGAGATTTCTGGGCTCTTCTTTCCTCAAGCTTCCGCTTCCATTCCTCTTGTGCCTCGTTCTGTGAAAAAGATGCTCCGGCTAGTAAGAAGATGAGGAGAGCTCCCACCGCTAAGTTGATTCTACACATCCGATTGTTCTCTTTTCCTTTGCTCAATAGTGAGAGCGCCATGCGACTGGTGGTATTCGATCTCCACTGATTCGGCCCGAAACGAACTCGCGTTTTCTCGACATACTGAATGACCCAGTTGAGCGATCCACAGACCGCTAGGAGTACGGCACTCCTCTTTGCCCAACTCGATCCGATCCTCGAAAATCGCCCGAATCTCTTCTTCGTAATAGTTAAGTCCCGGCCCGATCCAAATCCCAGGGTTTGGCACTAGCCTGCCGAGATCTTCCACCACTCCACATTCTATCACACTTTCCCTTTTCCAACTCAAGTCCTGGTTTCTCAGGTAGGTTCCGAAAAAAACTTCTCCGCTGCGGGCGGGAAGAACCACAGTGGCCCGGGAACAGATCTTCGGCAGGAGATAGGGGTAAGAGTCTAAACTCCCGACAGGGACCACCGGTACATCCAATCCCATTCCCAACCCTTGGGCCACCGATACACCTACACGCAGCGCTGTGAACGATCCAGGGCCGTTTGCAATTCCTATCCCAGAAAGGTCTTTTGGGGAGAGGCCATTGGATTGCAGAAGGTTCTCGATTTTCGGAAGTAGGTCCCTTCCCTGTGTTCGAGAAACCATCCATTGGAAAGAGGTCTGAACCCCTTTCGGGTCGAACAGGCCAATCGACCTCCACTGGGTGGACGTATCAATTCCCAAAAACAGATCGCGCTTAAGACTCATGGTTGTTTTCCGGTACCGATCAATTCCCTGCTTCGATGAAATCTGATAATAACCTTCCCACTGTCTCCGAACCCGCTTCGTTAAAATGGCAGTCATCGTAGAAGACGGTCGTGTCTTTTGGGAGCATCGAGGCAAGGTCCAGATATCGAATCGATTCGGAATCTGCGAGTTCCTCCAACCTCTGGTTATATCTTTGCATCGCTTCGCTCAGAGCTGAAGTCGAGTAGTATTCGAGCCCCTCTCCCGATATCGATTGAACGCCACCTGTCCAGAGTAGGCTTTCCAGTTCGACAGAGAGGCCTTCACTCCAAAGAACCGGTTGTGAAATGAGAATCACCTCGACACCCCGATCCTTTGCCGCATGAATACAGTCTGCAACATTGTCTTCAAACTCACGAAGACCGGTAGAGAGATCAGGCAACGACTCTCGAGTCGCAATCCGATTCTGTCGGAACATTCGGCGTTCCATATAGAACTTCCCGCTTTGATCCTCCACCAGATGGGTGGGCGCTGTCGCATCTTCGATGCCCACCAACGCCCCCAAGAACTGTAGACTCAGTCCGAAGAACCTGGTTGGGAACATCGGGATGCGATGATTTGCGGAGGCGGGTCTCACAACATCGAATGCTCGATTCATGAGGAATTCGTGCGAACCGGGTTGGACGACAAAATCGGGATCGTATTTGTCATCCACCGCCAACCTGAGCAAGACATCGTTGACACCCACCAGCAAGATCAATGTGTCGATGTCCGGGATATCGTCCAAAAGAATAGGTGTCTGAAGTCGGTGTTCCCGTGAGGAAGTCCCTGTTTTCCCCGCGTTTCCAACCCAGACCGGCCGACTTGGGTTTGCGTTCTCCAATCGATTTTGGATGAGCGTGGGCCAAGCCTCTTCCTGATCCAGATAGAGGCATTCGGTGGTACTCCCCCCAATAGTTAGAATTCGCCACCCTTCTTCGGAAGGGATCTCGGAACCCCTGACTCCGTGTGAATTGATTTGGAATAGGGATTCGTCTTCTACGCCCGGCATGATTTCGGAGACCGGTGAGAACGATCTGACGAGCAAAGGTTGATGGACAAAATGTCCAGATGGGAGTGGGTCAATCAATCGGAGAAGAATCTCGCAGAGGGCAATCCCAAAGACGCAACTACTCACCAGGAGGAGGCGACGCATCTTCTTTTCCCCCCTATTCGGGATCTCATCAACCAGTTCGACCGACATTTTTTTCGACTTTCACCTTGATTCTTGAATCCACCCTTACATGGAGCCGGTGGAGTACGGCAGGAATGTGATTTAAGCCGATTGGGGCCGAGGGTGCAACGGCGAAGGGTTTAATCCAGGCTAGGAAACTGGAGTTTTATTCAGATTTCATCTAAAGTATCGGCAGACTCCCACTGATTTCGCAGGCGAAAAAGGCGAACCATGGCCGAAAACGAGAAACTAGAGAAAACATTGATGGGCCGGGACGAACGTGCCCGAAGTATCCAGATGCCCCAAATGACCGGCGTGTCACAGGTGGGGATCCAAGCACGAAGAGTCACCGAAGGTCTGCTCTCCGGCCAACACACGAGCCACCAATACGGACAGAATATCGAGTTTTCCGACTACCGCGAATATGTGCCCGGGGACGATCTTAGGCACATCGACTGGCGAGCCTATGGACGATCCGATCGTTACTACATCAAGCGTTTCGAGGAGGAGACCGCTGTACGCGCGGTGGTCATGCTGGATGTCAGCAAGTCCATGCTTTATGGAGAGGGAGACCAACACAAGATGCAGTATGGCGCCGACCTTGCTGCATCTATTGCAACGCTGCTCATTTCTCAAAAAGACTCCGTTGGATTGGCTCTCTACGATGAAGATCTCAGTTTTTGGCTTGAGCCAGTCTCATCCCCCGAACAACTACGCCGAATCTACAGGTCTCTCGAACAGGTTCGACCTCAGAACAAAACAGAAACCGGGTCAACTCTCCAATTCGTTGCGCAACATTTCAAACGACGCGGGTTTCTGATTCTGATCTCCGATTTTTGGGATGATGTCGAGCAAACATTGAAGGGGCTCAGTCACTTTGCACACCGTCGCTTCGAAATTCTGCTCTTTCATGTTCTCCATCCAGATGAAGTGGATTTCCCGTTTCTCGGAAGCCTGGAAATCAAAGGTCTCGAGGAAGGAACATTAGAGACCGAAGGCGGAAGACACATTCAAAAGGCGTTTGTCGAGAGGCATATGAGGCAAAGAGAGGAACTGAAATCCGGGTGCACAAGACTTGGAGTGGACTACAACCTGATTACGACTGACGAACCCCTCCAGCGGTCTCTCCTCAGGGTGTTGTCATCTCGGAGAAGTGTCCGCGGCTGACTCAAGTCGCAGACAACGCTTGAATACCCTCCTCCACGGTGTCGGTGATATGAAGGACTCGGTCTAGTTTAGTAAATCGAATAACTCGAAGTATCCCTTCGGATAATCCGCTTAGAACCATCGATGCCTCTCTTGCAACTAAATTCTTGTGAAGATTCAATAGGGTCGCCAATCCACTACTATCCAAATAGGTCAGACCTTCGCAATCGAGGAGCACCAGGCGGTCATCATTCACCTCGGCCAGGACCGAGTCACGAAAGTTTCCGACACAACTCGAATCCAGCTGACCGTTTAACTCAATGATCTTAATTTTGTTTTCTGATCTGCTTGTAATTTCCATAACATCTTCTCAATCAAAAACTGGAATCCTCGCGAGTTCTTTTACTCCTAAGAGGGTTTTGTCACCAACAAACCGCCTTGAGTCTACTAAAGAATAGCATTCTCTGTCGATGGGTCGAACAAATGGGCTTTAGAGACATTGAAAACAAGTTCCTTTTCCCGGTTGACTTCGGCTTTCACATGGGAGTTCACCTTAGCGACAAAGGCTGCGGTGCCGCAGGACAAATACCATATCGACTCCGACCCCACCGGTTCGACAACCTCCACGCGCGCCTTCACAGTTGTGTGCGGGATCTCTTCCGAGGCTTCCTGTGAATCCTGGATGTCTTCCGGACGGATTCCAAAAATCACAGGTTTGTCTTTGTACCCATCCAAATCCCGGTTATGTCGTTGTTTGTCTAGAGAAACTTTCAGGTTACCATCGTCAAAAAAGACCTGGTCGTTTTCAATTCTGAGGGTTCCTTCCACAAAATTCATCGGAGGCGTGCCGATAAAGCCGGCAACAAACAGATTGGAGGGATGGTCATACAATGTTATCGGGTCATCCACCTGCATGACTTTCCCGTCTTTCATCACCACAATCCGATCACCCATGGTCATCGCTTCTAGCTGATCGTGGGTCACATAGATCATCGTAGTCTGAAGCCGATTGTGAAGCTTAGAGATTTCGGTCCTCATTTGGACTCTCAGTTTGGCATCCAGATTAGATAGGGGTTCATCAAAAAGAAAAACTTTGGGTTTGCGGACGATGGCTCGACCGACCGCCACCCTTTGTCGCTGACCTCCCGAAAGTGCTTTGGGTTTTCGATGAAGGAGGTCCTCGATCCCAAGAATCTGGGCGGCGTCTTTAACACGTTTGTCAATCTCTTCCTTCGGATACTTTCGGAGTTTCAATCCAAAGGCCATGTTCTTGTAGACTGTCATATGGGGATAGAGAGCATAGTTTTGAAAGACCATGGCGATGTCTCGGTCTTTGGGGGGAACATCGTTGACGACCTTACCGCCGATCTTGATTTGCCCCGAAGTGATTTCTTCTAGGCCGGCGACCATCCGCAGGGATGTGGATTTTCCACACCCGGAGGGTCCCACCAAGATTAAGAATTCGCGGTCCTGTATCTCTAGGCTGAAATCGTCAACCGCCACGACATCACCCGGGAAAATCTTGCGAATGCTCTCAAACGTCACTTCCGCCATGCTTCTCAAATCCTCTCGTACCACTAAGCCCATAGGAATCGGACTCTTCTCGCTTCCAGGAGTTTACACTCCACACCCAAAATGAAAAAACCCCATTCGTCGTGGCTTCTTTGAATTCCGTAAGATTCCCAACGCTCTCCCGAACCCGGATTTCCTGAGTCTGTCTGGCCCAATTGGTGGCGGCGAGCCTTGACAGTTTGCAGGGAGATCGGCACTCTCTCCGCATACAAATAGACACCAAATATTGAGGGAAATCTTGAAAAAATCGAAAGAAAAACAAGCCTATCTCGCGCTGGAGGACGGGACCGTTTACTCCGGACGGGCGATTGGGAAAGGGAGAAAAACCACTGGAGAGGTCGTTTTCAACACCTCGCTGACAGGGTACCAGGAGGTCCTCACCGACCCGAGTTACGCCGGACAGATTGTCTGCATGACCTATCCCCTTATCGGCAATTACGGTCTCAACCCTCAAGACATGGAGTCGCGAAAGATTCACCTTTCGGGGTTCATCGTCAAAGAAGCCTGCCCCTACCCCAGTAACTGGCAATCGAAAAACACTCTGCAAGAAGAGCTGGAGAAATGGGATATCCTCGGAATTGCGGGAATTGATACGCGTTCATTGGTAAAGAGGCTGAGAGTGGGCGGCGTACTCCGGGGGATTGTCACTACCGAAGAAGGCGATCTCGCCTCTTTTGTCGAGGAAGCCCGAGCCCTCCCCTTGATGGCGGGGCAAGAACTGGTCTCTCAAGTCACGACCCCGGAGTCCTATTTTTGGGATCTGGAGAGAGACTCACCTATCTCTGAGAGGCCAACCGGAGATTTCAAAAGGCACATCGTTGTCTACGACTACGGTGTGAAATTCAATATCCTTCGCAGCTTAGCAAGGCGCGGCAATCTGGTCGAAGTTGTACCCGCACAGACGACAGCTGAAGAGACTCTTTCGAAGAAACCGACCGGGGTGATGTTGTCCAACGGTCCCGGAGATCCAGAGCCGGTCTCTTACGCGATCGATGCGATCGGAGAATTGATCGGTAATGTTCCGATTTTTGGAATTTGTCTCGGCCACCAACTCCTTGGATGTGCCATTGGAGCGGGGACTTATAAACTGAAGTTCGGACACCGAGGGGGCAACCAACCGGTTCAAGAAACCAAAGGGGGGCGGGTATACATCACCTCTCAAAACCATGGATTTGCGGTTAACGGAGACAAGGTCGATAAGGATAAGGCCAAGGTCTCGCTCATCAACCTAAACGACAACACGGTCGAAGGCCTCGAGAATTTCGAAGCGGGCTGGTTTTCGGCTCAGTACCACCCGGAGGCTTGCCCGGGTCCGCATGATGCCGAGCCGTTGTTCGACCGTTTCATGGAACTGGCCGACCGCGGAGTCTAAACCGCAGTCCTAGTTGTATTCTGTCAGATACCACTTGAGCAGGATCAATAGGTCGTCATGATCGATCCGTCCGCTCCGATTAATATCCGCGCGCATCTGTTCGCTTTCGCCACCTTCATCCGTTGGAGTCGGAGTCTCTGTCGACGAGGGACTTGGAGTGATGGTGAGGGTTCCTGTCGGAGTTTCGGTGGGTGTCTCGGTAAACGATTCCGTCGCGGTCTCTGTTGGAGTCCCCGTTTGAGTGTCTGTGGGGGTTTCGGCAATGGTCTCACTGGGTGTCTCCGTTGGGGTTTCGGTTGGGGTTTCGAGTACACACTCGGGATGCGGTAAGAGTGCGGAGGCCTCGGTAAATCCGACCGCGCCCACACCGATTCTCCCCGATCCATTGATGTTGAACGGCACAGCGATAGATCCCTTCGAATCATCAGGTATCCCAATATAGTCTCTGGCTTCCTGAATCCGGCTCGCTCTCGGAGGAAAACTAAGCGGCGATAGCTGAACATTGAAACCTTCTCCTCGAAACAACAAGTCTCCCGTAAACAAGTCATGAGGGGTGGGGTCGAAGTTTACGATCGATAATGAGGTGTTGAGATCCCGCGAGGAAACACCCTTGAAGACAGCCGGGAAAGGGACATTTTCCCCGTCAATGGTGTGGACGTCCTCTCCCACCTCGAGAAATGCATCGTAGCGATTGAGAGTATTGTAAGCCATCGCTTCGATCACGCATCCCGCGCTATTCCTTTTCACCAAGTGGACCACGCCGTAGATATTTGGAGCTGCGACAAACGATCCACCCGCGACCGTGTAGTCCTCGGATTCCACTTTGATCCATCCTTCCCCGCCTAAGGGCGCCTCCTGATAGTCCACCTCGGGAAAACGGAAGGCTGTCGATGACCGCGCCGGGATAAACCCCGATTGGGTTTGATACGGAAGACCGCTTGAATTATAGAAAGTCACACGCGCCTTGGCGTCATCGTTCTTGCCGAGATTCTGGACATAAATTGTGGTCTCCCATCCGCCGAGGGGTGATAGCGCCAACGGCCCGAACGCATCGACAGAACCGACGCCCTCGAAAAAGAGGCCGACGCCCCCTTTAGATTGTTGTATCGTTTCGTGTTTCCGCGCGGTGTAGGTGGAGAGTGTCCCGCCACTGGACAAGTCTGCCATGCCCACAAGGCTTCCCGTGCTCCGGACAATGGCCCTGCCCCGAAAACCCTCACCCACATGGTCTCGCGGATATATCACCCTCGAAGCGCCGGGATGAAGGGATTCGACATGAACCGCTTTCGGACGAGTTTGCGAGATGGATTTGGATCCCAAAATCTTATCGAGGGGGTCCTCGAACTCCAATCCTTTTGAAAAGGGGAGGTCCTGTGGCTCCTCCGTTTCATAGAAATAGATGTCGAATCCAATCTCAATCTGATCTGCGTTCTGGATGTAGAGGGTCGTGTCGAATCCGTCGGTGGTGAGAACCACAGGGAATTGAATTTCCCTCCCTGTCAGAATTAACTCATCGAGATCGCCAATATTCGAAGGTAAAGGCAACCCCTCATAGGTGGAATAGGCGACCTTCCCTTCCCCTAGTGGCGTTGTTTCTTCCCGGAGCAGGACTGGATGAATGAGGACACCTCCAATGTTGACCTGCTTTTTCAACAAAACTTGTAGGAACTCCAAATACTTTTCACTGCTGTTAATTTCCAAGAACTCGCGGAGGGTGTCTGGCAAACTATAGGGGATTCTGATGACAAACGCGCTTCTGGCGTCTGCTGGAATTTGATCGTTCTCGATGCAATACGAATAAATGATTTCTTCAGTGGGTGAGAGGACGACACCGGTCACATTTTCTTCATTGAAAAACACCGCACCGATCGCATATCCGCCAAGAGCATCTAGATCTCCCTCAATGGCAGTCTGGATCGAGACCGTTCCGCTCCCGATGTCCTCTCCCGATCGAACAACGGGGAATAAGAAGGCGGGGTCGTTCACGAAATTTCGATGAGTCGTGTAGGCCGACATCGGATCGCTGTCGCCCTGGGCAAGTTGAACTTCGGAATCTAATGGTTCGGGTTCAACGCTTCTCTCCACGACAATGGCGGCCAGCCCGAAGGAGTTGTACATATTGTTGTTAGTACTCGGTTTCTGACTGGTGCTGACACCCTCGATGACGACCGAGGCCACAGCCCCCTCCCCCAAGCGTGGGAAATCCACCGGAATTCTCAAGGTCTCATGGGGTCCGATTAGAAGACACTCGACATCCACCAATCCACCGGAGTCGTAGACGTAGAGGTTGACCGAGGAGAGACCCTGGATGGGGTTGATGTTGGTGAGCCATATCTCGTCCCCTTTTCCAGTCACAGGATCAAACGATCTTACGTGAGGGAGAGCGAGCCGATTGGCTCCCTGGATTTGTTGATCCGAGAAGCCCTTGTTGTCAACTGTGAAAGTCCCCGGCTCACCAACCTCTTTTTCGGGGTGCATATTGACCGCGTAGGTCTCGACCACCTGATTCGATTCGTTGCGTTTCAATACCTGAATCACCCCATGGAAATTCTCATCACTACGAACACGGATGAACGCGGGAACCGGTTGGTCCCCGAGGTCCGGAAGATCTAGGATCGCGCTCAAGGAAGTTTCGGGGGAGACATCTTCCATCCGAATGGGGTGAACCATTCCAAAGGCATCGACAAGATCGAACTCAAGAGTCGCCACCCGATTGTCTTCGACGTTGTAAACCGTGGCTTCGACCTCGGTGTCCGGCTCCACGATAATGGGAGTGAAACCGTACTCGCTATCGCGGATTCGAAATCCGCTATTCGCATCGGTCGGCATGACACGGTAGGTGGCGACCGCACCGGTTTCGTAGTGAATGTCCGCGATCATGCCATAGCGCGCCTCAACGAGCGGTTGTTGGTCTTCGACAATGAAGAATCCCTCAAAACCTTCATCGAAGATGTCGGAAACCCTGATATTCTGCTGATCATAACCCGTCAGGAAGAGGTCGAATTCTAGGATCAGATCGCCGGTGACGGCCTCTCTGGCGGAAAGATTTAGGACCACGGGGGCAGCGTAACCATTGAAGATCGAGAGGACCGTGTCCGCCGAGGCAGAGGAGATAACTTTTGGAAACACATACCGTAGGATGTCACCGTCCCCTTCATGATCTCCAAACTTATCCGAAAAGGCATTGTATGAGGTGGTTGCTATTTCGTCTCCGGTATCGAAATCGAAGAAGGTCCTCTTCACTGTGACAATACATTCCGTGTGGATTCCACCGGAACCACTATCCCCTTTCATCTCAATCAGATTCGCATCCCGGAATTCCGAGCAGACTTCAATAACATCGATCTCATCCCCGAAGAGGGCTCGAGAGCCAAAGAGAAGAACCGCTGATTCGGCGCCTTCAGGAATGGATTCGGGTCCGAAGATGTGAAAACTTCCGGGAAATAGCGCAGCACAATCGTTCCCCACGACATTGCTAACCCGGTCGAAGTAGTAGATCTGAACCGGTGCGACAAAGTTTCCTACATTCTGAACCGCGATCGTTGTTTCTCCAAACGACCCCGTCAGAATCGAAGGAACATAAGCCGCGGTTGCCGAGTTCAGAGTGACTCCTTCGCGAAGCGGTTCGGTGTACTGCAAACCCCCGGAGGCGTCCGGAATGAGAGAGGAACATTGGGTGTCTGGGATATCGGGAAGAAGAAATTCGTTTTCGTCCGGAATGAAAACAAACTTCGCGCCGCCGCTGATGCCCGCGAAGCTGGAGTTAGCCGCGATTCCACATAGGATGATGATCAAGAGCCAAGCGGAAGCCGTGAACCGAGATGTCAATGAATACATTTCATTCTCCTATGAGGTTCTCTAGAACTTAAAGAGCGTTGATACAAAGGTGTCCTGCAGTGAGGGTAAGTTAATTCAATAGACGGTGGTTGACAACAAATATTTCGGCTCTGTGGGAAAGCGCGAAATCAGTTTCTAAACCGGACCTTGAGAGTCAATGGCGTTCGGGCGGGTAGAGTGAGATCGATTTGATGACTTTCTGGGGTGATTCGGACTAAACCTTGGTCGAGGATCGTCTCCGATTTCGCTGTCAGCATTAGAGCCCATTTGTATTCCCCGGGATCCAGGAGATAGAATTCAACGCCGAGTTTTCTTTCGTCCTCTAAAAAATTATACACCTCCGCTTCGAAGGATCGGTTCGATGATTCGACCACCAACGCCGCGAAATCCCTCGGCTCCGTTCTCCATCGCACCGCGTTCATCGGGAAATAACCTAAGTCGCCGGGATCGCCGGTCAGGGAGGCGTACAAGAGATTCGTGTGGGGAGCCTTAACGTTTGGGTCGGCTTCGGGATAGATCCCGTTCTCTCCGAACACTGCGGGGAAACGGAGCACCCGGTCGGTGTAACGCACCTCCGAGGTGTAACCCGGTGAGTTGACTCTCAGTGACTCGGCGGTGTCGCCGAGCGCCTTCACCAATGCGTCCCTGTTCCCGTTCCGCCGATACTTCACATAGGGATTGCTGTCCTTGGCAATCAGTGGATCGAAATCGTCGCGACCGGTCAGAAAATGAAACTTCGCACCCACGCTCGATAGCCCACCGAGTTTGGAGGCGCACCATTCCGCCGAACCCGGTTCGTGGTTTCCTGACACCCCTTCTTGGAGGTACTTCAGTCGGATCGCCGCCATCGATTTGAGGGGTTCCAGATATTTCTCCTGCCCGGTCAGGTGGTAAGTGAGGAGCAGCGTTTGGGTCATCATCGACATCGCGCTCGGCCAAACATACAGCGGATCGGCCGAGTGGTTGTTCGGATCCCACCATGGACCTTTGATCCCACCGACATGACCCTCCGGCCAATGGATCGCGCTGGGGATAATCCCTTTAGGCTTCCCCCTCTCCCCCCGCGCGGTGATGTCCACCCAAGTGTCCATCCACTTCGAGAAGAGTACGGTCAGATGCGAGTCCCTTGTCCTCTGCCAATACAGCAGTGTCGGCTGCACCGCGCGCGGATGATAGACGGTGTCGCAAGCCTTCCTCGGGTCATCCGAAACTTCGTCGACACTGAAGTAGGTCGATTTGAATTGGAGGAACCCCCGATCATTGGTTCCAGTCCAGAGGGTTTCAAACAACTCTGCGAGTCGCAGCGCCATCGCGGTCCATTCCGGGTTGTCGGGTTCCAGGTGCATCATGGGAGTGATGGCGTCGGCGGAGTCTTCGGCCGTGTGTTCGACATCGGTGACATGGTCGGTGTATCCACGCTTCATGTGTTCCTGGGACATAATCGCCCGGGTGAAAAACTTTTGCGCCTCGATCATCTTGGGATCTTCGAAGGGGATCAGGACTGGGACCCACCACCGCCACATCTCGCAATCGTCGCCCCAGCCCCCGCCATACTGACCGTCCTCTTGTAAGCGGTGGTCGATCCACCAGTGGATGATATCGGTCAATCTTTCGAGAGACTCTCGTTGGGCGACCGCCCACGCCGGAGCGTTCTCGGGGGCGTCGTATGCTTTCTCCGGAGGGAAGGGATCGCCCAAATACATTTTTGCGATCCGATTCTGTGGAAAATGTTCGAGATACTTTTCGAACTCTTCCCTCGCCAAATCGTATCTCGCCCGGCGAACCTCGTACTCCTTATTGATCCCGCCGTGCTCGAGAATCACCCAGACTCGCATTCGTCCCCGGTAGAGATGTGTCAGAGGATGAAGGGGGGAAGACTCGGGCACACCGATCGCGTAGTCCTGCTCTTTGAGTACATCGCGGCCGAAGAATTCGAGACGAGGACTATGCACCCACCGGTCGATGAATTCAATCAATGCTGAAAGTTCGCTGGCCAGTCCTTTGGGGAATTCCATTGAATCCCGGAGTGACCGGAGGATCTCAAGACGACTTTCATCCGACTCCTCATTCCCTGCTTCCTGAATCCAGTCCGCGAGATCCTTGCAGTGAACATGGGGAGCAAACAACAGGATCGCGAGGAGGATGAATAAACCTGATGTGAATCTCCGCATCTAACCGATCCGCCCTTCCAAGAAATCTTTGCCCAGCTCCCATCCACCCCAGTAAGATTCTCGATGAAGGGTTCGCACCGGGTGCGCGGAAAAATTGGTTTCGATCGCACCTTTCAACCGCTCGAAATAAAACTTCCCTTCCTCGATCAAGCCGCCTGTCAGAAAGATTTCTGTCCCGGGCGGCATATCGGCTTTGGCGGTGAGCCCATAAAGGCTCTTACAGACTTGATCGATCTGGTTCTCGACGATCTCCAGGGAGACCGGGTCGCCCTTGGAGGCTTCGCGAAGGACTGTGGGTGCATATCTCGCCCACACGCCAGGATCGAAAGTTGTGGCATACAAAAATTTGAGAAACTCTGGGATCTCGGTGACACCCGCCATCTCGCAGAATTTCCGAGAGAGGGAAGTCTCTGGGCCGACTCGGTCATGTGCTTGGAATACGGCGGTGAATCCTTCTTTCGCTAATTCGAATCCCGATCCGACATCGCCCAGCAATCCTCCCCAGCCCCCAGTGCGATGAATCGTCTTGTCCCCACCTCTTGCGAAATAGGCACTCCCTGTTCCCAACAATCCGATCGCCACTGGATCTTCCGGGTCGGCGGCACGAAGGGTTTGTCTTGCATCCGACTCGACCAGAATTTGGAATGGATATTCATGTCCCGAGAGATGGTCGAGGAAAACCCGCTGGTCTTCTTCGCGGTCGAGACCCGCGAGGCCCAGGGCGGCTACGGAAAAAGCCTCTGGACCGATTTCTGTTTTGTCAAAAAGAGATTCGAACACCTCGGCAATGCGATCGGCAGTCATTTTCCAATCTGAGAGAACGGCGGGCAATCCGCTCGTGCGAATCCAACCGTGCTCTTCGCCATTCAGATCGAGAGCAAATGCGCGGATGTGCGACCGACCCCCATCTACCGCTAAGATTAGATTGCTCATTCAGTCTCTCGCTCCGTCAGCGTAGCGATCTCCTGTTTCAATTGGTCGTTCTTCTCTTCCCATTCGGTCAGTTCGGATTGAAGACTTTTCTGTAGATCGGATCGCTCGTCGGCCAAACGTTCCTGTAGTTGAATGGCGCTTTCCTCTTCATGATCCATTGTCCCCACCGGGAGAACCTGGCGTGCGATCGCGAAGACAAAAACCGCGCAGCATATTCCCAGGAGTGTCCAGACCAAACGTGAGGATTGTGGCGCGGCCGGTTCGACTCGCATCGATCTCACCGCCCCCTACCCTCGGGGACTAAATCGAACGAAAACTCTCGCGTGTCGGTTACCGTGAAGGGCATGAAGTCGAGCAGCAAATCGATCGGGGGGTATTCGTACCACCGCGGTTGGATGAACACCACTTGGTTCGCGAGGAGGTACCCCTTTTTGTTACAGGTGATCCTGTAGCCGGCTCCGATGGTTTTGAATTCGTACTCGACCGGGGTCACTTGGATCTTCTCGCGATCCGCCTCAAACTCGGTCTCTTCGGAATTGAGAGTCTTTCCTCGCTCCTTCTTCGCATCGATTCTGCGTGCCATTCTTAAATCTCTATCTTCATTCCGAATAAGGTGACCCTCGACAAATACCTCCGCGCCTGAGGGGATGGAAGAGATTTTCATCAGGTTGCGTCGACACCCCATGGCCACGAAGCAGAGAAAAACTCCGAATAGAACCAAAAACAATCGCAGGGGAATTCGTTCGATCATAACGGAAGTCTAGCCTAGAGCCTCTGGCGGAAACCACCCACGCGGGTAACTCAAGATTTCTCCATGGACAGAGTATTCAGGATCAGATTCGCCAACCCCTCGAAATCGCTCTCCCCAGATTCATGGATATTCTCCGGTCCCAACTGTTGGAGAGTTTCGCTGGTTTTGGGACCGATACTAAAGATCTTCGACCTGGTCACCAGTCGGTTGAAACTTTGCTCCCCCACTCGCTCCCGGAATCCGCGCACTGTGGAGGAGCTGGTAAAAGAAACGCCATCGATCATGAGATCCTCCAGCGGCTGAGTGAGGTTCCACTCGACGGACGAGGTGGATGTCCGGTAACAGGGGATTCGATCGAATTCACCTCCCGCTTCCACAATCAACTCTCCCAAATCGCCCCTTGCAATCTCCGAACATGGGAAGAGGAATCGCTGACCCTGGATTTTCTGAGTCTTCATTAAGTGGGCGAACAAGTCTGCGGCAGTCGATTTCGGAGGGATCAGGTCCGGCACAATCCCCCACTCCTCGAGATGACGAGCGGTGGACCTTCCCACCGACGCGATTCGAGTGTTGCCGAAATGGCGTGTGTCCCAACCCTCGGCGGCAAAGTGGTCCCGGACCACACGGACTGCGTTCTTGCTAGTGAAGAGGATCCAATGGTAATGGTCCATTCTCTCGAAAGCACTCTTGAGAGGGGACAAATCCTTCATCGGTCGGATCTGAATAGAGGGACAAAGGATGACTCTCGCTCCCCATTGGACCAAATGGGTCCGCAGCGGATCGGAAATCTCCGCCGGGTGGGTGAGAATGATTGTTTTGTTCTGCAATGGAAGGTGTGCCCGCGAGCACTCGCGAATCCTTCCTACCTCTCCGACGATCAATACCGCCGGGTATCCAGGTCGAAAGTTTTCGTGATGGTTTCGGAGATCGCCGAGAGTCGTTTGTGTCATGTGTTCGGTAGGGTGTGTTGCCTCCCGGACAATCATGGCGGGTGTGGATGCGGGTCGGCCCATTGCGATCAACCGTTCACTGATTTCCGAGAGGTGTTTTCCGATCATGTAAAAAACCAGAGTCCCTGCTTTAGCCAACTGATCCCAATCCAGGTGGGCATTCGTTTTGGTTGGGTCCTCGTGTCCGGTGACAAAAGTAACTGAAGAGGCAATGTTACGATGAGTCAGGGGAATCCCGGCAGCAGCGGCGGCGGCGATCCCGGCGGTAATTCCAGGAATGATTTCAAAGGCGACTCCCGCATCCTGAAGCGCGGCCACTTCCTCGCCGGCCCGCCCGAACATACCCGGGTCTCCCCCCTTTAGGCGGACGACATGCATTCCTTCTTTGGCTTTGCGGACAAGGATTTTTTGGATTTCTTCTTGAGGAACCTTTGGGCTGCCCGGATGTTTACCCACATCAATTCGTTCCGCCGTGGATGGAGCTTCTTCAAGCAGTTGAAATGGAATGAGGCGATCGTAAACGATCGCCTCGCATTGTCTGATTCTATCGAGAGCCCGCAGCGTGATCAGCCCCGGGTCACCCGGGCCCGCGCCTATCAAGCTCACAAATCCTCGAGCGGAATTATCCGCGTTTGTCGATTGGGGCATACTCCACATAGGCCGGACCGACATAGATTCCACGTGGGCGGAAGATCCGATTGTTCTTCAAATACTCGAGGACGCGTGCTGTCCAACCCGCGACACGGCTGACCGCGAAGATCGGGGTGAACATTTCGGTTTCGATGCCCATAGCCGCGTAGACGATGCCGGAGTAGAAATCGACATTGGGGAAGATTTTCTTCTCTTTGCCCAGCTCCGAAATCACTTTGCCCTCTAGTTTCACCGCGATTTCATAATACTTTTCGACCTCGGGGTGACGTTTCGAGAGTAATTCGGCGAGCGGTTGCAGGACTCGCGCTCGTGGATCGTAGGCCTTATACACACGGTGGCCGAATCCCATGACTTTCTTTTTCTTGGTACGGGCATTGGCATACCAGTCGTCGACCCGATCCGGGGATCCAATCTCTTCCAGTGTCTTGAGCACCGCTTCGTTTGCACCGCCATGAAGTGGGCCCTTCAAACTACCGATACCCGCGACAATGGAGCTGTACATATCCGACATCGACGAGTTAACCACCATCGAAGTAAAGGTCGATGCATTCATGCCATGATCCGCATGGAGGATCAGACAAACATCCATGACCTTGGCGTCTTCTTCCGAAGGCGCGTTGCCTGTCATCATTCTTACCATATCGGCCGCGAGGCTGAGGCTGGTATCGGCTTGAATCGGTTCCTGACCTTTTCGCACGCGAGCGATGATTCCCGCGAGAGCGGGGACTTTCGCCAGCAACTTGATCGAAACCTCGGTCTCCGCTTCGACACGAGTATCTTCCGCGGTTGGATCGAGGAGACCCAACACCGAGACCGCGGTGCGAAGGTCGGACATGGGGTGTCCTTTACCGAGAGGCAGCGCGTTGACCGCCTTCCATTCTTCGTCTGTCAAAATGCGGTATTCGGCAAGTTTGGCGTTGAAGTCCGCCAGTTCTTTGGAGGAGGGGAGTTTACCGAAAATCAGAAGGTACGAAGTCTCTTCAAAGCTGGAGAACTCCGATAGATCGAAACAATCGAGGCCGCGATAGATGAGCCAGCCCTTCGATCCATTCACATACCCGATGGTGGTTTCACACGCGACCGCTCCCTCGAGTCCGAGACCGACGTTACATTTGACCGGCCATTCCACCGCGCTCGTTAAAGCGGGCTCCGCCGCGGAATCGGTCTCTTCGTAAGCCTTCTCTTTCGCACTTTGGATGAGTTTTTCAATCTGTGTCGTCATGGTTACCCTTCCACACTCTCGTAAATTGGCATTTGAACAACCTTCTCCGCGATCTGCACAGCATTGAGTGCCGCGCCTTTGCGGAGCTGGTCTCCACTGATAAAAATCTCTAACCCCCGTCCATCGTTCCTGGAAATATCCGTCCGGATACGCCCCACCAGGACATCGTCGATTCCATTCGAATCGATCGGCATCGGGAAATAATTCTTCTCTCGATCATCCACCAATCGAACCCCGGGGGCCGAACGAATCGCTTCACAAGCCTGCTCGACACTCACTTCATCTTCGAATTCGATGTTTACCGCCTCCGAATGGGACCGAAGAACGGGGACTCGTACACATGTGATGGCGATAGCCAAGTCGGGATCGTTAAAAATTTTCCTAGTTTCGGCCACAACCTTGTTTTCCTCTCCGTTGTAACCGTTTGGTTCGATGTCGGCGTTATGTGAGAAGAGGTTAAAAGCGATTGGATGCGGGAACACTTTGGGCTCCACCTCTTTCCCCTCGAGAACTTCACCGCACTGGCTTTCGAGCTCCGCCATGGCCGCGGCTCCGGCTCCGCTCGCCGATTGGTAGGTGCTGATGACCAGTCTTTTGATCCGGCTAAGTTTGTAGAGTGGCCAGAGGGCGACAGTTAAGATCGCCGCGCAACAATTCGGATTTGCGATCAACCCGGAGTGGTTGGCCACCTGGTCACCGTTGACTTCCGGAATGACCAGCGGGACTCCTTCTTCCATCCGATAGGCCGAGGTATTGTCGACTATAATCGCTCCAGCGTTGATTGCCCGGTCACGAAAAGTTCGTGTCACCGACGCTCCCGCTGAGGAAAGGACGATTTCACCCTTTTTAAATTCGTGTTTATCGAGGTCTTGGATGGTGTATTCGCGGCCCGCGAATGTCAGTTTTTTCCCGGCAGAACGGCTGGAGGCCAATGGATAGAGTTCATCCACTGGGAAATTTCGTTGCGCGAGACATTCCAACATTACTTGTCCGACAGCGCCTGTAACGCCGACGACACTCAATCGATGGCCACTCATGAAAAAAGACTCCAGTGAGTAAAATAGAAGAGGCGGATCTTAGCAGAGGCCAACTTCTGTGGCGAGTCCCTCAACCTCGGGTTGAGTAGTTTTGCCCCACTCTGGTCTATCCTTCTGTTTGGTCCAGTTCCACATTCCAATACAAATCGCCCAAGAATCGTTCCCAACTCGGGCGGAGGGAGGAATTCTGGGCCACAAAGGGGAGCCAGGCGGGTCTCTTTGGGACGGTTTTGAGGATCAGTCGTGCCTCGGGTGGCGTCCGGTTCCCTTTCTTTTCGTTACATTCCCGGCAACAAACCACGCAATTCTCCCACGTACTCCGACCTCCGCGAGATTTTGGGTGAACGTGGTCGATCGTGAGTTCGGTCATCCTCGGGTGGGCTCCGCAGTACTGACAAGCGAAGCGGTCACGTTTGAAAATATTCCTCCGCGAAAAGACCACTTTCGGTTTGGGATAGACATCGCAACCGGTGAGTATGACCACCTCAGGAACGGGGATCGAATACGAAACACTGTGAATCTGCGGCCCTTTCTTGATTCTGGAGAGATCCGACCATGATTCGATGTCATGGAGTTCGTAAGTGTCGGGCGAGATGACTTTTGCGCGGCCCCGATAGAGCAGGACAATGGCGTGGCGCACAGAAGTCGTGCAGATCGCTTGCCAGGAGCGATTGAGTACCAAGGTAGGTTGGGTGAGTAGTGCTGATCCATTCATGGTCAGTATCCCGAACCGAATTGAAGCGCTTCTCGAATTGAATCGAGTTGCGGCAACGGCCACGAGATAATGAATGGCAATTCTTACCGGAGCAAGAGGGGTTTCGTTTAATTCCGCAACTTTTTCACGGGCATCCGCTGAAAATCGGTCCTCAGAGGGGATGCACCTTCATGAAACACTTCAAAAACAACTATAGCAACCCTTCCAGTTCAGGACTAGGAGGGGAGTTTCCCGTGCGCTCAGAGTCCCACTGAGCCAATTTCGATTATTGGATGAACAAGGAAGGCCAGGGGAGCGGAAGATTGAAATCGGAGGGACACCTTTGCGCCTCCCTGGGAATGGAGCAATCAAGAAACAGCAGGGGGCCTCATCATATTTCTGTAACAATCATAGGATAGATGACCCAAAAACCTGTGGATTGATCGATAAGAGCGGTTCAATTTTTGACACTTAACTCTTGTATTATTAATGGGTTAAAAACATTGCGAAAAATTGTGGATTTGGCTCAAAATAAAGCTTGACAATTCTGTTACCGGAATCGTATAGTGGCTGATCCTGGGTGGAAGGGTTGTGGATGCCGCTTGGCGGTTGACGCAATTCTCTGATTTTATCCTTTATGGAGGTGTATATTGGATGTTGAAAAGAAAAAGTGGTTTCACCCTCATCGAGCTTCTCATCGTTATTGCAATCATTCTTATTCTTATTGCAATCGCTCTTCCGAACTTCTTGGAAGCGCAGATCCGAGCTCGAGTCACCAAGGCGAACGGCGAAATGAGGTCGCTCGCTACTGCATTGTTTGATTATAACACCGCGCTGATTAGCGCCAGCAAGGAAGGCGTCTTCCCCCCAGCGGGTGGCGTTGCCCAAGGTGGTTGGACCGCATGGACCAATAGCGCGTCGGGCATGAGCCCAAATGTGGCAAACAACAATCGTCATGGTTGTTCGATTATCTGGGTTCAGGGTTCGTTCTACTCCCAGAACGGCGACTCGACTTCCCAGCAAGCGGCGAATAATGCTCCCATTCCCACCGCTTCGATTCACTACGATCTCCGTGTCATGACCTCTCCAATCGAGGCCATCACCGGCGTTCCGAGCGATCCGTTCAAGAACAATGGCGGATTCACCGCTCAGTACGATTACTTCGGTCTCGACCTGCGCGACACTTTTGTGCTGCGTAGTCTCGGTCCTGATGGAATCGCCGCGATCGGTTGTGAAGTGGGTGGTTTCGACTGTGGTTGCTCGACTGCCAACTGCGTGGTCTTCGGCGATGGCGACAAAGATCGTCCGACCCTTTCCGGTCGTAAGTTCGATCCCGCCACCGATACCGTTTTCGGTTGCGATGGTTGCGGTACTCTTTCCGAAGCCCTTCGTGTGGGTAGTGTTGTTTACTCCCCCACCAACGGCACCAAGTCGGATGGCGATATCTTCCGCTTCCAGCAGTAAGAACCTGATCAAACAATATTGTTAACCACTAAAATTTGGGCATCCCTTCGGGGATGCCCTTTTTTTGTTTTTGCGTGAAGAACCCCACCCCGTAGCTCTTCTAAAACCCCCCCCCCGAGCGCGTCTAAAACCCCACCCCGGGGCTCGACGAAAACCCCCCCCCCCATC
>JAJDBZ010000361.1 GCA_029261095.1 Candidatus Omnitrophota bacterium
TCCGAGGCGCCGACCCGCGAAAAGACACGGTCGACTAATCCGATCCGCCCCGCGCTCGCCGGGATGTAAGAACCCATCTGCGCCATCAGCACCATCAGCGCGGTCTGACGCAGGTAAGTCGATTTCCCGCCCATGTTCGGACCGGTGATCAAGATGACCTGATGGGTGTCGTTGTCGAGCATGAGATCGTTGGGGACAAAACGGTCGGTGACTGCCGATTGCTCCAGGGTCGGGTGCCGCCCCGCGGTCACCTCGATCGCCTCCCCCTCATCGACCACCGGACGGCAATACCCCTGCTCGGCGGCGGTCTGCGCGAGGGAGTACAATGCATCGAGCTGGGCGATCCGACGGGCCAAGGCTTTCAATCTTTCACCTTGAAGGCCCACCTCGCCGACGAGTTGATCGAAGAGTTGGCGTTCGAGGTCGACGATGCGTTCGTGCGCCGAGAGGACTTTGTTTTCGTACTCCTTCAGATCGGGGGTGATATAACGCTCGGCGGAGACCAGAGTCTGCTTGCGAATATACTCGGTGGGAACTTTCTCCTGGTGCGCCTTGGTGATCTCGATGTAATAGCCAAAGACTTTGTTGTAGCTGATTTTCAAAGAGGGGATGCCCGTGCGTTCTCGCTCCTTGGTCTGAAGATCGAGGATCCAATCTTTGCCACCCTTGCTGATGCCGCGAATCTCGTCGAGCTCCTCGTGGTAGCCCGAGTTAAACATCCCCCCGTCTCGGCTGGTGGCGGGGGGCTCGTCGACCAGGGCATGGGCCAAGAGTTCCCGAGTCTCGGCGAGTTCATCCAAAGGTTCGAACCATTCGGCCGCGGTCTCGGCATAAGGGGCCAACTCGCCGACCCGTTTCGACACCGAGGGGATCGCCTCCAAAGAAATTTGCAGGGCTTTTAAATCGCGCGGGCTGGCGGTGCGGTAAGCCACACGAGTCAACAACCGCTCGATGTCTTTCACCAGCTTGAGGCTATCGGCCATCGCCTCCCGCTGGGTCGGGTGATCGAGCATCGCGGCGATAGCATCCTGACGTTTGTGGATCTCTTCCAGATTGAGCAGAGGACGTAGGATCCACTGTTTCAGTTCCCGCGCCCCCATGGCTGTGTGGGTTTTGTCGAGCACGGAGAGCAGCGTCCCCCGCCGCCCGCCATCCCGAAGGTTGCGCACGAGTTCGAGGTTCCGCTCGGTGGTCGAATCGAGGCCGAGGTATTGAGCGGGCCGATAGAACTCGAGAGTCAGGAGTTGATTCCCATTCCCCTTGTGAGTCTCCCGCAGATACCGCAACACCGCCCCCGCCGCCGCCTTCGCCACACTCGCCTCGGCCGGAGTGAATTTTTTGTCGGCCTCGGTCTCATCCTCCTCGAGCGAGCCCTCGCCAATCTCCCCCTCGACCTGCTCGATCGCACGCTCATCGAAATCCTCTTTGGGACGATGAGTCAGGATGCACCCGCCGCGACGGAGGAGAGGGGCGAGAAAGGGCTCCTCCCCCTTGAGGTTGGGCGGAACGAGGATCTCTGACGGGTTGAGTTTGGCGAGTTCGGAATAAAGTTCCGCGCTCTCGCGGAAGGCCGCACCCTTTTCGGTTTGCAGCGCAGTGGCGCGGAACTCGCCGGTCGAGATGTCGGCCACCGCAAACCCAATCCCCTCCAGGCCGCCATCATGGATCGCCGCGATATAATTGTTCTCATGCCCCTCAATCCCCTCGGACTCGATCAGGGTGCCGGGGGTGACTGTGCGGACCACCTCGCGGCTCACCAGTTTCTTGGTCAGTTTGGGGTCCTCGGTCTGCTCGCAGATGGCGACCCGATACCCGGCGCGGGTCAGTTTGAAGAGATAATTGTTGAGGGCATGATAAGGGATGCCCGCCAGCGGCACCTTCTTCCCCCCGCCGACCGGCTTGCTGGTCAGAGTCACATCCAACACCCGCGCCGCAATTCGTGCATCCTCCTCGAACATCTCATAAAAATCCCCCAACCGAAACATCAGAATCGCATCGCCACAAGTCTCCTTGATCGACCGATACTGCCGCATCATGGGTGTCAGACTGTCATCGGATTTCGCCATGGGAGAGAAGATGCGATAGGGAGGGGGGGGAGGTCAAGGGTGGGCGCTCAGAAGTAGTTGCCGGACCAATGCTTTCGTAACTTGCCAAAAAAGCGACGAATCGTTGAGACCAAGAGTTATGCCGTACCGCAATTCTTTAGCGGGGTGAACGAAGTTTCGATATTCTTTCAACTTGTCGGCCACGTCTTTCGCTGAAACGGTAATCCATTTCAATTCTGCACCGACCCTAATATACGAGTCTAGCATCCACTCCTGGTAAGGGGTTGTCTTACCGGTGGTCTTGTCTTTCGGCGCGTTCGTGGCCGATATGAGCGCAGACTTGTCGGGCATCTTGTTGGCGCGGGCAACGAAAAGCGCTTCAAGTAATCCGCCCATCATAACGATAGCCGCAAGATGTGCGTCTGCGTTTACGCACTTGGCACACTCGTGCCACCGGCTCGTCAGAATGTCCCGCATTTCCTGATTGCCGGCCAAGGGTGAGAAGTCAGGTGCAAGATCATCTGTATTTGCAATTGATTCTTCCACCGGAGCGACGAGTGCCGCTGAGCGGACCGCCATCAGTTCTTCTTTGGCTTCCTTCAATGCTTTTGAGTAGGTTGTCCTAGCGGCGTACTTTGCTGTTGCATTAAGGACTGATGTAAAACATTGATCAACGGCTGAGAGGTCAGCACCAGGTGCGCCAGTCCCCACAAATGGTCTGTGTGTGTGAAACCAAGTTTGCGCGGTAGCCTTAAGAGTTGCGATATCATCCACCCCACGCACTTGTTTCGATTTTATCTTCAATACGCGCTTCCGAGCAGCAGTGGCCTCAGAGATCGCGGCATCGATGGCCTCGTGAATAGTCGACATGATTGCACATTTCTCTCAAGTCAAGGAGTCGTCGTTCACTTCTTTTTCTTAACGTTCTTCTTGGAGGATTTCTTCTTCGCTGTCTTGCTTTTCCCCTGTCCCCCATCGTCCGGTAAAGTGATTGCAACCAAATTCTCACCGACAGAACTAAGCTTGAATTGCCCACTCCCAGCCCCATCCAGGTATCCCGAATTTTTTGCATTGGTGAGCGTCATATTCCAGCGCTTTACCTGTGGTCGCCCGGCGAGGCGAGCCGCCTCCTTCATTGTTTCGGCGTCAACCGTCTCTTTTCTTTCCTCCGGCTTCGCCTCGAATTGATAGAAGTAAGCGACAACAGCTGTAAACTGTTGATCGCTATTTGGCGCCTTCATCGCTGTGAATGATCTAATATCAGTCGAGTGATCCGCGCCGCTTGCCTCGTGGGGCGGTGTTGGCTGCGACGAATGAAGGGGGGAACCTGGCGGCGGAGTTGTTTTCGGTACCTGAAGTCCCAACGTTTCGCTTGCGAATTTCAATGCAAGTGATTGTTGTTCGGAAGGCATTCCCTCCAATTCCGCAACGATGTTTTGAGCGGCGACAAGTGGACTCTTTCCGCTACTGGGTGTCGATGACATGGTTTCTCCTCACTGTTCTCTGTTTTCCAGGTTCCTTCAGCAATCCACACCACTACTTAATAGCACAACTATCCTACACAAGGGTACGGCATTGTCCAGCCTTTATTCCCCATTAACGGTCTTCAAATTGAAACTCCGCTCGCACCTCCCGCTGGACCAGTTTCTTGGTGAGTTTGGGGTCCTCGGTCTGCTCGCGGATGGCGACCCGGTAACCCGCGCGGGTCAGATTGAAGAGATAATTGTTGAGCGCGGGATAAGGGATGCCCGCCAGCGGCGCCTTCTTCCCCCCGCCCACCGGCTTGCTGGTCAACGTGACATCCAGCACTCGCGGTTGGTGGACAGCGGAAAGGATTCCGCGAGGCCTTGGACCGAGGTGGAACCACGATCCAGCAGCTGACTGAAACATCAGAATCGCATCGCCACAAGTCTCCTTGATCGACCGATACTGCCGCATCATCGGGGTCAGGGTGTCATCGGATTTCGCCATGGGAGAGAAGATGCGATAGGGAGGGGGGGGAGGTCAAGGGTGTGGGGGGGACAGCGGAAGGGATTCCGCGGGGTAAGGATCGAGGCGGAGCCACGATCCAGCACCGTTAGATCCATGCTCAAAAAACTCGAAGTTTCCATTCCGGAAGGTCCTTGAATGAAGATCCTGTCCAATGTTCTGGGATCATCTCCTTAGCTTCTCGACCGCATGGCATGAAGCCCTTCATGTACCAGGGATACAGTACCGGATAGAAGAAGATTGGCTCCACAATATCCTTTGAGTCTATTTCGCATATGATCGCCGTAAGGTCCGATTGCAACGTCTTCCGTGTCCGTACGGGGTCTTTTAGACCAGGAAGATTCTTGAAACTCGAATCCCCGATCCTCCCGGTGAACTTGCCCACGGCAAACCGATCTCTCCGAAATTCCTTGTTTTTCTCTTCCTCTTCTTCAGGCCGTATTTGTGGCCAGTACAGCTCCCGAAAGCGATTCATGATACGCGTTCGTTCATTTGCCCAATAGATTGAATTATAGAATTTTTCGGCCTTATGAAGATTCTGGACAGGAGCCATATCAGGATCGTCACAGGTTCCGCAGTTCTCGAACCAATCGATTTCATAGAAGCCTTCGAGGATCTCTTCGGTTTCTTTCTTCAATGGGAACCTCCTCTATGCTCATGATCTATTGGTTTCCCGCCGAAACATCAGTATCGCATCGCCACAAGTCTCCTTGATCGACCGATACTGCCGCATCATCGGGGTCAAATTCTCATCGCCAGTCTTCGCCATGAGGGAGAATGTGCGCTAGGGGGCGGGGCAAGGTCAAGGGTGTGGGCGCGATTGTTGACTCCCTTGGGGGCTCCGGGCGAGAATGAGGGATGAGCCCGACAGTCTTCAAAGCGAAAGGGTTTCGGTTCTTTTTCTTTTCCAGGGAAGAGCCGCGAATGCATGTTCATGTGCAGGGTGGACAGGGCGAGGCCAAGTTTTGGGTGGAACCTGAGATTGAATTGGCCCATAATTACGGTATGAGAGAAAAGGACCTGAGATCGGCCCAACAACTCATTGAGGAGCGAGTGGATGAAATCCAAAACGCTTGGCGCACCCACTTCCCAGGTTGAGGTCACCAACATATCGACACATGGGTTCTGGATCCTTCTGGATGACCGCGAGATCTTTCTCCCGTTCGAGCATTTTCCGTGGTTCCGGGAGGCATCCGTCAAGCAGATTACCGAGGTGACCCTTCCCCTTCCGGGGCACCTCCATTGGCCTGAGTTGGATGTCGATTTGGAGGTGGAGTCGATCCTCCACCCGGAGAGATATCCTCTGGTTTACAAGAAGTGATCTCCGACACCAAAGAGTATTCCACGCATTCATTCAACCGGAGGGACAAACCATGAAATACAAGATCGTGCTGAAACAATCCGAGGAGGGTTACAGCGTCTCTTGTCTGGGGTTGCCGGGGTGTTGGTCTCAGGGGGAGACCGAGGAGGAGGCGCTCGCCAACATCCAGGATGCCATTCGGGAATACTTGGCGGCTCGTGATGAATTGATTGAGGACTCGGACACTCGGGAAGTCGAAGTCGCGGTCTGATTGTGCCGAAGATCCCCTTACGATGAAATCCGTGACTTCAAAGCTGCGACACCCGACAGATTCCTCCTCACGTCGGAATGACACCCATCGGGGTTTCTAATTTTTGTGAGGGGACCTCCCCCGATCCTGTTCCGAGTCCGGATCGAGGCAGAGCCACGATCCAGCACCCAAATGCCCAACCCTCAACGGTCCCGCTGGATCTCCTCCAACAGTTCCATCGCGACGCTCAGATAATAATTTCTTCCCGTCGCGGTCAATGTCCGTTGACCGAGTTTCATTAAAGCCTCGGCTTTGACTTGTTTGGGTTCGGTCGAGTCGGGGTCGAGGGCGATCAGGTGGTCGGCGAGTTGGGCGGCCCATTGGGGATCGTCGGCTTCGAGAGCTTCCTTCGCTTTCTCGAGTAAGGCCTCCGGTCCGCCGCAGAGATCGGCCATCCGTTCCGCCTCCTCCTTGGGAGGGAGGGAGAATAGGTGGGTCGGGTTGCCATCGAACCAACCGAGGTAACCGGTGAAGATGGCGCGCACCCCCCATTCCACATTGCCGTAATACTCGGTCAGATAATCCTTCTCGGCGAACCGTTCGGGCAGGCGAACATACTCCACCAGCTGATCCGGAGTCATCCCTTGGTTGATGCCCTCGACCGTTTTCTCGAACACAAAACGGACCGCGTCACGATAGTCGATCAACATCTGTTCGACCTCTTCTTCTCCCACAATCGGACGTGTGTGGCCCCCAACCAAAACCGCGGGACTTTTTTGAATCATCGCATCGACACTCTCGGCCCAGGCCTGAACATCGCGGTAGGGAGTTCCGCGAATGGCGTAGAGGTTCGGCCAGGACTTATAAAAATTGTCTCCAGCGAACAGGACCCGGGACTCGGGCAACCAGACATAGAGTTGATCGTCGGTCTCTCCGGGGGCGGCTACTAACTCCAAGTGGACTCCCGCGATCTCGGTCTCGATCCGGTCGGTTTTCAGTACACGGTTCGGTGGGATGAAACCCTCCGCGTCGGAAGCAAAAGGGTTGCCCTTTCGCTCGGGTTTCATCGCGGGAGCGATCCCATTGTTGATCCGCTGTGTCGGGTCGAGTTTGAACCCGGCTTGTCTGGCGCCACGGAGTTTGTTGATGGTGATCCCGGAAGAGTCGAACGCCTTACCCTCTTCGCCCAGGTTGGCGTGACCCCAGATCTCGACTTCGCTCTCTCCGGCAAACACTCCGGCGCCGCCCGTGTGATCACCGTGGCCATGGGTGTAAACGATGCCTTGAACCGGGAGGTCGGTGATTTCCCGAAAAGCGTCGAGGATTCTTTTCGCGTGAGAGGGAGACATCCCGGTGTCGACAATGACGACGCCGCTCTCCCCGATGATCATCGACACATTGGCCGGGGTAAACCCGACCGCGACATAAACATTCTCTGCGACTTGGACCACATCCTTCCGAAACTCCGAAGTCCGTTCCTTAAGTTTCTTCGTTGCCTCGGTCTCTTCCGCGAAGGCGAGGGGGGAAGCAGTCAAGCAGATCGCCACAACCAGGGTTGCGATCATCCTAAATGGGTGGGTTCTCTTGCTTTGGGATGTCATGGGATGAATGCCTTTCGGTAAGATGGTCCTAGAGGAAGAATACCCCGGTTGGCGGAGCAAGACAAACCACCGGTCGCCTCGCGCCGGGTTCGAAACCCGGCGCCAGCCATACCAAGTCCACTGAAGGGACTTCGTATGGTAAGCCCTGGAATTCATGCCTGGGGGGCCGGACTCAATTACTCTGCGGCGATCTTCTTTTCTTCCACCAATCGCAACGTAAGAAAAACCAGAGGAGCGATGTAGGCGATCCAAAGGCCCATTCCGAGATGGGAGAGGAACATGGCCAGACGCGCAAGGGAGGATTGTTCGCCAAGCGTGTCTTCGAAAAACTCTGTTACGATGACATAAATGACGATGCTGAAAAAGCAGATGACGACTTTCAGGATCTGCTTCCACCAATCAGCTCGCACGAGCAATATCCGTTTCCCGTACAAAATAGAGTACCCGATTGCAAACCCCGCAAACAATCCAGACATGCTCATCGCGCTTGTGAGGTGTCCCTGAGCAATCGCCAGTAACTCGACATCGTAATCCTGGATCACTTCCACCAGGATCGCTGCAACAACGAGGAGGCCGGTCATTAGAATGGCATACGATACTTGTTTGGAGACTGTTTGACGGGCAATCCATTTTCCGATTTTCTGATCGCAATAAACAAATGTGATCACAAGGACCAGACCAACGCTCCACCCCATCATAACTTGGCTCATCCAATGAGCCCCCAGATAGACTCGCGAGATACCGATGAGACTCACCATAGTGAATCCGAGTGCCCAGACCGAAACTCGCTTGGAGGAGTACATCAGATATCCCCACAATGTGATCGCCAGCTGCGCATGGCCGGAAGGCATCCCGAAACTTGTTGCCACTTCAGAACTCTGGTAGAGGAGGTCGGGATCGACCACAAAGGGTCTTGGGGAATGAAACCAAGCCTTCAGAAAACCGTTCAATGCACCGGACAACACGATCAAAAGACCCAAACGAACTCCGAATCGATAGTTGAAACACCATGCGGCGATAATCACAATCAGGAAATAGATGGCTGGGTTTCCAAAACCGGAGATGAACTCCATGAACGGCAAGAATCCTTCTCCCATCGATTGAATGGCTCGGGTGACCGCCTTGTCAAATGCCTGCATGTTGAAGATTTTTTTCCTGGGCTAGTTTTACTTGTTAGGATATTGGTTGCATCTTGCGAACACGGTTTCGACTATAACCCACGCGCGTCAGTTTGAGGAGGTCGTTATTGCGCGCGTAAACCGGGATGCCCGCCATCGGCACCTTCTTCCCGCCGCCGACCAGATTGCTAGTGAGAGTCACATTCAGCACCCGCGCCGCAATTCGTGCGTCCTCCTCGAACATCTCATAAAAATCCCCCAACCCATAGAAGAAATCCTCCAACCGAAACATCAGAATCGCATCGCCACAAGTCTCCTTGGTTGCCTCCTACATTTCGGCTTGGCGATCATCCCGATTGAAGGCACACTCCTTTCGTTCATTCCAATTGATTGGAGGAGTGTTTCATGTTTTGGAAACGGCGAGAGGTTTTTAAATCGATCGGAGCATTCTTAGGGGGGAGCCTTTTTGGGGCGGCTTCCTCCACTGAATCTGAGGAAACGCAGTCGAAGGAACCAAACAGTCAGAAAGAAAAGCATCCCTGGGCGGATGAGGAGACGATCTTTGAGTCCTATGACATTGTCGTTGTCGGTGGGGGGATCGCCGGTTTTTCGGCGGCAATCAGCGCGGCTCGAAACGGGGCGGAAGTCGCGCTCATTCATGAGCGGTCGATGCTCGGGGGGAATTCCTCCAGCGAGGTGAAACTCTACCCCGAGAACGCCACCGCGCATCAGGTCTGGATCAAGGAGTGCGGCATCTTCGATGAGATCCATGTCGAAGAACGGGTCCGCAATCATATGCCCTACCGCGAGGGGAAGATGAATTCCATTTGGGACCTGACCCTCTATGAGTGGGTCCTGCGCGAACCGAATATTACTCTCTTTCTCAACACTCATATGCATCGTGTGACAATGGCCGATCCCTCTACCATCGAATCGATCTACTGCATCCAACTTGGCTCGGAGCGAACTTATGTCTTCAGCGCACCGATCTTCATCGACACCTCCGGTGATGGGGTGCTCGCCCACCGCGCTGGGGCGGAGACATGTTGGGGTCGCGAGGCGAGGAGTGTTTATAAAGAACCATTGGCGCCCGAGGAGGCGGATGAAAAAACCATGGGGAGCACCCTCTTCTTCCGCGCCTGGGACATGGGATTCCCCGTCCCCTTTAAGCGTCCCTTTTACGCGGTCGAACTAAAATCCGAGGAAGAATTCAAGGGACGCAGCCACAGTCATATCGAGGGGGGCTACTGGTGGATCGAGGTCGGATATCCCTATCACCCGATCAAGGACAACAACAAGATTATACACGAGGCGATGTGTCATCTCCTCGGGGTTTGGGATCACATCAAGAACCATGGCGACCATGGCGCCGACAACTACGGTCTCGAGTTTGTGGGAACCTGGCCCTACAAAAGGGAGTGCCGCCGGATCATGGGGGATCATGTCCTCACCCAACAACAACTCCAAGACCCTCAACCGATGGAGGACACAGTCGCTTTCGGCGATTGGTTTGTCGACATCCATGATCGCGGCATTCTGGATCGGAGCGGGAAACCGCACCCCCGACCCAAC
>JAJDBZ010000362.1 GCA_029261095.1 Candidatus Omnitrophota bacterium
CTAACTGTCGATTCTCGAATGTGTCCAGCGAAGCGCCCTGAGCGTTCGGAAGAATGGGGGTCATCGGGTCGATCGCCGGGCAAGGAGCGGCGGCTCCCTCATCGTCGAATACGGCGGAGACCCGTTTCCCATTACAGCCCGTCCCGGCGTAAAGTGGAACCGACAACCCAGACTCCAGGTTGGTTAAACTAAGACCCACTTGAGCGATGCTATCATGCGTGACGTCGACGAACACATTCATGTCCGCGATGGTCCCTTGGTCCGAGATCACAATGGTGTCTTCAGTGAAGGCGACACCCTGCCCGGTTGAATCCTTAATCTGAATGGGGCCGGACATAGGGCCTGTGTAAGGAGAATTGCAGTTAAAGGGAGCTGCTGAAATCTGCGAGGCTTCTTCGAATTCAAGACACCAGACATCGACCTCGCCTGTATCACCCGAGGTCTGATCGACTACCCGGAGACGCCAATCCCCTTGGACCGATTTTCCGAGGAAGGGATTGAAAGAATCACTAGGCACGAAACGGTCTCCTACGAGATGTTGGGGGCAGATAAGGCCTCTTCCGGATTCGTCGAATGTCACAGCCAAATCCGGGCCGAAACAATCGCGATCATAGAGGACCGAGGTATTGCCGGAATCGATGTGTGTCAACTCGAGACGGAGGTCTACAATATTTTGGTGCTCGATACCGACCAAGACATTGAGATTGTCGACCTGGATGTTCTCATTAACCGTGATGATCCGGTCAGCTCCCCCTGGGTCGTTGTCCGGGATCTGAACCGGGGAGAGCGGAGTGCAATGGAATTCTCGATCCGTGGGGGTGAAGAACCCGGTGAACACACGGTAATTTCCGGATCCCGACCGAGAAGTGATTCGGATTCGGTAATTCATCACGTTGATCGTCCCGAGCGGAAAGACCAGGAAATCATCCGCACCGGTCCCTCCATCATGATTCAACCTTGGCAAGAATTTCTGCGTACCAGTCGAATCGAAGACCTCGACGACGAAATCGGCCACACCGCTCGACTCGTTCTTGACTGCCACGCCAAACTCGCTCCCCAAGGGAAACGGGTTGGCGATGTTGATCCAGTCCTCATCGTTGGCGCCCGATAGGGTCCCAAAAAAATTGTTTCCATTCGGAAGGGAGTTCGCCTGGACCGCATTATCGTTGGGTTCAAGATCCTGGGTAACGAAGGAAGGGTCGCTCGACCGGATCAGTGTGTAGAGGCGATACGGTCCGAGGTCATCGGCCGCAAAGGGAAGAACACGAAAGGTCGGTGAAGCGCCCTGGGGAAATGAGGAGCCCGCCAATCCGGATTGTCGGATCGATCCGATGTCGTCGTTCTCGTCGACTTTCGCTCCGGTAGAACCATTGATGAGTTCGAGTTTGGTATCGAAATCGGCCCCTTCTTGTCCCCCCGGGAGATCCTCGATCCATGCCGATACCCATTTGTCGGTTATCCCACCGGGGCTCAGGTGCAACCAATCTTCATCCGTCGCCGAATCGATACTCGAGAAAGTGTGGATATCATTGATCGTCTGATTCTTAAGTTCCTGGGATTGAGCAAGTGAATCATTGGGTTCCCACAAATCCCCTGAGTATCCGGAACTGAGGAACAATAGAAAGGCAGTAGTGAATAGAGACAAACGGACGGGTGACGAAGTAATTGTTATCACGAGCGGCTATTCCTCCCGAACTCTTAAATGACGATCCCTTTTATCAAAAAGCAGTGATCGGACGAGAAAAACGTTTTAACTGATTTAGCGGGATATGTCGATGACTGAAGAAAAGGAGATTCGGTTTAAGGGGTGTTAGGAATTGGCACGCAGATGCTGAAGTGTTATCGATTGTCACCTTCGCCTTGGATCTTGCCTCGGTCGGCTCGGGATTGAAGTTTGTCTATATTGGATTCGGCCACTTCGGAAAGCGGAAGATCATAGGCTTTGGCAAGATTTGAGAGATACCACATGACATCGCCGAGTTCACTCTTCATATCTTCGCGGGATATTTCACGACCATCCCGATAGACTTTTTTCACCTTGTTCGCGATTTCTCCTGCCTCTCCCACAAGCCCCATTGTGAGGTAAGCAAGTTCCACTTCCGGCGGATACATGGCAAATTCTTTAGCGCGATCTTGGTAATCGTCGAAATTCAATGTAGTCCCCCATTACCCATTCCCGTACAATTTCCTTTTATCAATAGGTGAATTACAGAATCAAACACCAAGGCGTTGTTTCACATACCCTTCAATCATGGAAACGGTGAATAAGTCTTGCATATCGAAAGAGTCCACTTGCGCTCGTATCGTATCGAAATCGAGATAGGGGTAATGGTTCTGCAGGGCTTCCAGTCCGGCAGGTTTGAGTTTGCCATTCTCCACAAACTGTCGATTAGAAAGGATGGATTGGGGAAAGAAATCGTCCTTGGGAATTTTGATCTGAAAGGCTTTCTCGAGGCGAAAAATGATATCCAAAAAATCGATCGACTCCGCGCCGAGGTCTTTGGTCAAAATGGCTTTATCGATCACCTCATCATCGTCTACACCAAGCGCTTCCACCAGCGCCTCGCGAACTTGGTCCTTAATCTCAGTGTCAGTTGGCATCTAAACCTACACTCCTATCGTCATTGGCGCCAAAGCCTGTTCCACATTAGTTCGTTTCAATATCGCCTCGCACCCCTCCTCGGTCGCCAAATAGAAATATTAAGGAGGTTTCAATCAAGGCTTCAAAAGGACTGACGTAGTCCACCATCGATATACAAAACTTCGCCCGTAACGTATCCGCAACGA
>JAJDBZ010000363.1 GCA_029261095.1 Candidatus Omnitrophota bacterium
TGGTTAGCGCTGGGTTTCAACCCTGCGCGGGCGATGTCGGTCCCTTCGGCATGGTTTGGTTTAGGACCAATCATAATCCCAACTCACAACTACTCTTCCTCCCCACCTGTCTCCTCCGCGATCAAATAAAGCGGACGGTTCTTCACCTCTTCGAAGACTCGCGCGAGGTATTCTCCGATGATCCCCATGAAGAAGATTTGGGTGCCTCCGATGAGGAGCATGAACAACACAATCGACGCCCAGCCTTGTTGGTATCCCTCCGGCTTGGTGAAGAAGGTCCACACCACATAGCCTCCATAAATGATTCCGATAAGGATCACCACCGCGCCCATTACTGTCGCCATGCGCAGCGGGATCGCCGACTGCGACAAGATGCCGTGGGTGGCGAACCGGAGCATCTTTCTAAAACTGTATTTGGTTTCCCCCGCGAACCTCTCGGGAGCGGTAAACCGAACCTCATGCTGCTTGAATCCGATCCAGGGGACCATCCCTCTGAAGAACCGTGTCTTCTCGGGCATTCGCTTGAGCGCCTCGACCGCTTTACGATCGAGTAATCGGAAATCTGCGGCGCCAGGGGTGATGCGCAAGGGCGATAAGGAATTAATCAACCAATAAAACAGAGAGGAAGTCAAAGTTTTCTGGACACCTGCCCCGGCAGTATCCTCGCGGACGGTGTAGACCACCTCGGACCCCTCTTTCCATTTGGCGATCAATTCCGGAAGCAGTTCGGGTGGATGCTGAAGATCGGCGTCCATGGTGATGACCGCTTCCCCCCGCGCCTGCTCCAATCCCGCGGTCAATGCCGCCTGATGGCCAAAATTCCTAGAGAATCGAAGCCCGCGAACATGAGGGTCTTGCTCAGAAAGGGACCGAATTTCCAGAAAGGTCCCGTCGGTGCTACCATCATCGACAAACAAGATTTCATAGGTATCGGATATCCCGGACAGGGTCTCTGTCAACCTTTGGTGGATGACCGAGAGGCAGTCTTTTTCATTGAAGGCGGGTATGACAATCGATATCACCGGTTTCATTGTGGCAAGTTTAGTAGCCTGTCGGAGAATGAGAAGATCGATAGTAAGGCGCCAAAGATCTGCCCTCGGTTTCCTGAGCGACTCATGATATAACAGTGCCGATAAAGGAGTTCAAAGGGGCATGGTCAAAGCGGAACTGTTCGAAATCCGAATCAACGAACTCGAGGGTGAGCAAGTCATCATCCTGAACTGCGAAGAGATGGATCGTCGACTTCCGATCATGATCGGCATCTGCGAAGCCAACGCGATTCGTTACCATGTCCACTCCGTACACCCTCCTAGGCCGCTGACTCACGATCTCCTCAATCAGGTCATCGGGACTTTGGGAGGGGTGGTCGACCGAATTGTCATTAACGATTTGAATCAGGGGACTTTTTTCGCTCAAATCGTGATTGAAACCCCCGGCGGGGAAGTCTATATCGATGCTCGCCCCAGCGATGCGATTGCATTGGCGGTGCGGGTGGACTGTCCGATTTATATCGAGGATCATGTCTTGGAAAAGAACGAATCGGAGGGATTCTGAAAAATGACCGAACAACAACCCTCAGTCGAAAGAAGAGCGCACCCAAGGGCACGTCAGACTATCCAGGTTAGCGTTCAACATGACGACCAATCCATTTCGGTTGCGACCCGTGATGTCTGTGCCAACGGTCTTTCTTGTCATCTTCCCCAGCCATTGAGTTTGTTCACCAAATACCGGTTCGCTCTTTCCGTTCCAACTCCCAATGGGGAAGTTAAGGAAATCGATGGGGAAGGTATTGTGGTTCGTGTGGAGGAAGTCGAGGTCGAGGGTGAAATGCTGTTTGAAACTGCCTTCTATTTCCAACAACTTGATGACGGCCACCTCCAGGTTCTCGGCGATTTTGTCCAAGATTCCGATGGACGTCAGGACTAAGTCTGGCTGATTGATTCCGATGTTGAAACGCCTTTGGGGATGGCTCCCCGCATTGGTCTTGATGGGGACCATTTTTTATATCAGCTCCCAACCCGCACCTGAGATCTTCCGAACCAAGTACATTTTCTCCCAGGACAAGTTTCTCCACATCGCGGTCTATTTCGCGCTGGCGATCTTTCTTGCCAGAGCCTTTGTCTGGGAAGGCAAAGAGTGGGGTAAGAAATGGCTATGGATTGCTGTGGGTCTCTCGGCCTTTTATGGGATGACCGATGAGATTCACCAATCTTTTGTCCCTGAGAGAACAGCCGAGTTCGCCGACTGGGTGGCGGATCTGATTGGAGCGCTTCTTTTTCTTATCACGCAGCGTCCCTTAGGCGCTCTCTTAAAATGGGAAAAGAGTCTCCTCAACAAGTAGCCCGGGAACCCTTTCCCGGGTGGGAATGACCGGCTGAGCATCGCCATGTCGCTGAACCCGGCGAGGGGACGCCGGGCTACAAACCCTCTGCGAAGGAATCAACCCGCCCTTGAAGCCGCCATGTGCGCATCGCTGGTGACATACAAATCGCCTTCGCTGATCGTTCCGTTCGTTGGGGAGTAAGTCATGTAATCCCAATACTCCGGAGCGTTCGGTTTGGGTTGGAGTCCGATGAACAAGAGCGGAGTGTACCCAGGGTAAAACTCGAGATCGTCATTGTCGGTGGTGCGGTTGCGGTCCGGCCCACGGCCAGCGAGCACCCAACGGCTGGGGTGTGCGATCTCTCTGGAACCGTAATCGTAGGACCGTGGCCTCCCCCCGCTATCGAACGGATCGACTGGCAACTCCTCGATATAAGCCACTGGATCCAAAAGCACACTCAATTCCCTGCGAACCAGCGCGGCTTGGGGATAAGCCTTGTGATCCACAAAATACATTTCGAGCGCTGTTCCCACCGAGCGCATTTCGGCATAGCTCGACGCGATGTTCGATCGGGTGACCGCAGTCAGGAAATTTGGGAGTGCGATGGCAATCAAAATCAGGATGATTGCGATCACCACCAACAGTTCGATGAGTGTGAACCCACTCTTCCGGAGTTGGGCGGATCCGAGATGCCGTGTCATCATGATCGATTACCTCGACCACGATCTCCACCTTCACCTCTTCCTCCGCCTCTTCCGGGGGGACCTCCACGACCTTCACGACGACGTTGTTCCATCTGTTTGCGCCTTTCTTGCATCTGTTCTTCGAGGACACGGACTTCTTTCTCCGGGAGACTTTTTCTTGCTTCGTTCAGCCTGCGCTGCATCCGTTCTTCCATGCGAGATTGAAATCGGTTGGACATCTGCGCCTGTTGTTCGGGGGTGAGGATCTCGCGAATCTGCTGGAACCGTTCGCGGCCTCCTTCTCCTCGAGGTTGAGACATGAGTTCTTGAATCTTAGTTTGCTGTTCGGTTGAGAGATTCATTTCCTTGGACATTTCCTGAAAGCGTTGCTGACGTTCTTCCTCGGAGGGCGGACCCCCACGCCTATCGCCGCCGCCAGGACCGCGATCCCCCGGGCCCCCTCGGGCAAACTCGGGCCGCTCTTCGGGAATACCCTGATTGTATTGAAGCAGGACACTTCCCGAGTAGACCGCTGTTCCAACGATGGCGATCAATGCGACGACCAACAACGGCCATTTATTCTTTTTTTCTTTCATCGGATGAATTCCTCGACTCCTAAGTCAGTCTACTGAGGACGGGGTCTCCGTCCTTCTCCACCCCCGCCTCTGGGACCTCTTCGCCCAAAACGGTCGAGGGAACTCTTGAACTCTTCAAGTTGTTCGGGGGATAGAACGCTTCCCAATTCCTGATAGAGCTTTTCCGCTTGCGCCTCACGATCACCACGGCCGTTTCCTGGAGGACCTCCCGATCCTCGACCACGAGGGCCACGGGGTCGATTCCCCTCAGATTTCATTAGGATAGCCACCGCGGGTAAAAGTTTTCCCCGATCATCAAGGATTTCGGAGAGAGTATTCGCCCCCATGTCGGTCCGAAAAGAGAATCCTCCTAGAGATTCGAAGGCTTGCGCGGCTTGTTCGGATGAAAGTGTGGAACCCAAAGTCGTCTTCAATCCTTCCGCTGCCTCGTTCCGCATTTCCCGAAAACCTTCCCAACCGCCACCTGATTCTCGCGCCTCCATCATTTTCTCTTGCAAACCTTGACGGGCATCGGAGTAGGCCTCCGCCACTTTGTCGGTCGTCGCTTCATCAAGGCCCAAGGCAGAAGAGACACTGTCCGCTTGAAGAATCCAAACTCTTTCCATCTCTTCAGGATCAAACTCCCCGGGTCCTCCGGGGTTCCTGGGGCCTCTCTCGGCCCGCTGCTCTTGGTCTTGAGCGTCGGACCCATTCAAGAGATATCCACCCAAGAGACAGGTGATACAGGCTAAGACCAAGACCTTGATTCCTTTTTTCAATCGATGCATCGGAAACTCCTTCTCTTCTCTAACGGAATCTGACAGAACCTAAAACATTCAGATTATTTAGCGCAGAACTCATGCCTATTATTCTCGGAGGGTCTTAAGTGAAGAGTCTTAAGGGATTTACATGATATTCAGTTCTAAATCTCCCCTCGAACCGGAATCAAGAGTTCGACGCTGGCGTCAAATGAGTTGGGGTCTGTGGACGGTGGCGTAAAATGACTATCAGAAACCGACTCTGATCTGATATACCTGAGAATGAACTTCTCTGGCGGATTTCACCAACTCCGGATAAGGTGTATCGGTCACATCCACGAATCCGATATTGTAATTCTCCCCATCATGAGGGCGGCCGGTAATAGGTTCATCGATATACTGGAACCAATGGCACCCCACAAAACTTGGGTGCTCAGCAACACTCCTGACATAGGCTTTGTATAATTCTCCACGTTCAGCTTGGTCCTTGGCCTCGACCAATCCGGGATGGAACATGCCTCGGTCAGTGGCTCCAAAATGGTATTCACCAATCAGAGCGGGTTTTTCGATTTCTCGCAACCAGTCCCAGGATTCTGGATCGATCCTCGGTTCGTAGATGTTGAAACTGATGACATCGGAGAATTGGGCACAGGCCCCCACCGCGATTCTTGTGTAGCCGCTGAAGCGACTTCCCAAATACAGCTGGTGTGGTGCGTTTCGATGTACCTGCCGAGCGACCGTTGAGAAATATTTTTCGCAAAATTGTTGGATGAAAACTTCCAGATCCTTCCGGCATGCTTCATTGAGGCTGGTTGGAGCACGTAGCCTATCCCAAGACTCCGCATCGGTTCCCCATGCCGCATTGAGATCGGCTAACTGAGAATACTTCGATTTCAAACTTGTGATCAGTAACCGGCGGCAAGGCTGATCCTCTGGAGAACGGAGAGTCCATACGGCGATCGAACAAGCTTCGTCATTCCCCCATGATAGTTCGTTATCCACAAAATAACCGATACAAAGAGGATTCTTGCCATATCTCTTAGTAGCCCATCCGAGCCCCTTCTCCACCGAAGTTTCGAAGGCTGGGTCGAACACATCGTGGATCTTACCCCAATACCCTTCCGCTCCCTGGACTTGTCGGTGCTTCCCGGAGATACCGGCTGAAGCGACAAAAGGGATCGGACTCTTATCTAAGATCGAACTCTCAGACCAGTTTCCAAGAGTGTTGATCCCCCACGAGGAGAACCGACGGTATGTGTTCTTCCCCCACTCTCTCCGATAATTCTCTCCATACCGACGGTAAACGTTGGCGGCGTGAAAACCAAAAGTTCGACCCTTGCCCCCAATCTCATCCGCCATGCTATGAACATGATCCACATAGCCGAACATTGATTTGAAGACACTGTCGGGTTCCGGTATCCAATCGAACCAGCTCTCTCGACCCTCGATGAACGTTCGTTGCCACAAACCTACGCAATCGATTCCCGTCGAAAAGAAGAGGCGGCCTTCCGGAGAGATGAGCCACCATCTTCCATCAATCTTTTCTGTTCGAAACCATCCTGTTGCATGCTGTCCGTCGTGGTTCTTCCATGCCCCTAGTTCATCCCGATCCGAAAGACTCGGATTTTGCTCAAGAAATTCGTTTTCGATTTCACTTGTGCGCAACAGTTGTTCGTCCGAATGATTTTTTCCCGGCCAATCCTCATGCTTATACTGGCCATACCGATCGACGAAAGGGAACGGAATCTGTTCCCGAGCGATGGATGAATCGCCGTACAATCGGATGTTGTCGACGAGTAAGGTGTGTGATCTCTCTGGCCTGGGAAGGAAGAGTTGAAATCCGGTGATCGCCGATGGATCGATTTTCTTACCCTGCGGCAAGGGGCCCCGACCGGGGGTTCCGCGCATCCCCCAGAATGGAGTGTCATTTTCGGTTACGAACTCGCATCGGAACGGAATCGTTTCTCCGGGAGGGATCATCATCCGCGCGGTATTCGAGTTATCTGGAGCGCCCTGGTTGTCGACGCGGATGGCCGCTTCAATCGTTTCTTTCTCGGGGTTGGTCACTTCGATTTCAATCCCCAGAGAATCGCTCCAGTCCCAACCCCCAGGAGGGGATTGAAAGAAGAGGTTGGGCCATTCCGTTTTTTTGAAGCGAATCTCTAAGAGGTGATTCCCGTTGTTTTCGATCCGATCAATGTCCACGTGGTACTGGACAAGGTTCTGTGGAAGGTTCTCCGACTCTAAATCGAGTGGTAGAAATGCCGCTGGATGGGACTGACAGAAACCTGTGGTAAACCAAAATGTAAGAGTGAGACCAAACAGTATTCGACCCATGCTCGAACGGTCGGTGTGATGCCGGAGCACTCTTAGATCTCACACATAGCAAAGAGATCTCCGATTCGATTATTAGCATCCGGTTCCATTAATGTCGGGATCGTAAGAGTGTGAACAAGGAGCGCATTCTCGGAGGGATAGGGATCGCCAAATTTCTCGATCTTCTTATCGAGATTCACTTTGATGATCTTCTGAACCACTTGTGTGTTTTGGGTCCAGAAGAAAATATCCGCTTTGGTAAACTGCCTCTTGAATGCCTGCTCGAACTCTTCATAGGTGTACGTGTGATGGTGATGGGGGTTCTCATCTTCGGAACCATCCACCGATTGAGGAGTTTTGAAGATGACAAATTTACCTTTCTTCCCCACTCGTTTCACCTCTTCCAACAAGGCGTCTTGATTGGCGATATGCTCGAGGACTTCACTCGATATGATCAGATCGAATGTGTCATCTTCAAAGGGAAGAGGGGTGTTTGCATCATGCTGCAGAAAAGTAAGATTCTCGCGCTCGTATTTTTCTTTGGCAAACTCGATAGCGGGAGGATGGTAATCGATCCCGGTGACATGATCGGCGATTTGCGCCAGATGGTTGGATCCATAACCATACCCACAGCCGATATCGAGCACCCGTCCACCACACAACTGTTCAGCAAAGCGGTAGAATGTCAGGTGAAATTCAAGCCAATAATCCGAATCATGCCCGGGTATTAACTGTTCCTTCGAACGGTCGAGTGTCCCTGTCAGCTGCCGCGTGTCGAGTTGCATTTGGACGATACTCATGAGGCCCCCTACTCTATCTCTCTGTGACAATCCGAAAGAATTGGGCAGAGATTAACAGCCTCCCTCGAGATTCGCAAACCACTCACAGTGTCAGTCGGCCGACTGGTCTAACCCCAAACGAAATTCTTTAGACGGTCCTGAACCGGGACATCGGGATGAGAGGCCACCACTCGCGCCGCGTATCCGAACCTTCCACTGACCGGACATAAGATCATTCCCTCGAAAAGATAGTGTCCATTCCCCTGCTTCCGGGAAAATTCTAACTTGAGAACCTTTCCGTTTACCATGTTGCCGACAGAATCGAGGCGCCCATGATAGACTTCGACCGTTACATCCTCCGGGTCCAAATCACCAATTGCAACCTCAACATGGACAGGGACTTCGGTTCCTGCTTTGAAGACTTCCGCTTCGCCATCCGCATGGACGCGGACGATTTGAACCTGGTCCCAGTGACCCAGCACCCGATCTTCCCATTCCACCACGGATGTTGCCAGTTCGAGATCATTCTCGAGGAAACGGTTTGAATGGTCCGCGGCTGGGAGATAGAACTTCTCGGAATACTCTCGCAGCATTCGATTCGTGTTAAATACCGGACAATTGGTCATGAGATTCTTCTTCATCGCGCGAATCCAGCCGCGTGGTAGTCCATCGCGGCCTCGATCATAGAAGAGTGGAACAATGTCCTTTTCGAGAATCTCATAGATCGCTTCACTTTCGACGCGGTTTTGATACTCGGGGTCATCGTACTCTTCTCCCGATCCGATATTCCAACCATTGTCTTGCTGAAAACCCTCCACCCACCATCCATCTGGAATGGAGAGGTTGAGAATACCGTTCGCTGCCGCTTTCATTCCACTCGTGCCGCTGGCTTCCATTGGACGTCTTGGTGTGTTGAGCCAGACATCGACCCCCTGGACCATATATCGAGCCACATTCATATCGTAATCTTCCAAGAATACAACGCGATTCCAGAAGTCATCCTGACGACAGTAATGCGCGATCTGACGTATCAGTTCTTTCCCTTGATTATCAGCGGGATGAGCTTTCCCCGAGAAAATAAGTTGAACAGGACGTTCCGGGTTGTTCAGAATTTTCCCCAGTCTCTCAGGATCGGTAAACAGAAGGGTTCCACGCTTATAGGTCGCGTACCTTCGCGCGAACCCGATGGTCAGGATATCTGGATCGAGAGTCTCGTCGGCCATCCGGATCTCTGCCCGAGGAAGGCCACGTCGGATTAATTGTTTTTTCAACCGCTCCCGGGCGAAAGAGACCAACCGTTCGGCTCGTCTTTCATGTGTTTTCCAGAGTTCCGAATCGGGAATCTTGGCGACTCTTTTCCAAACTTCAGTATTGACCGGATCCATCTTCCACCGCACACCGAGGTAGCGATCGAACAGGGTGGCCATATCCGCCGACAGCCAAGACCTAATGTGGATACCATTTGTAATCGAGGTGATGGGGATTTCATCCATTGGAACGTTCGGGAAAAGGGTCTTCCACATGTTCCGCGAAACCTCACCATGGAGTTTGCTGACACCATTGCAATAAGTTGAAAGTTTCAATGCGAGGACGGTCATACAAAAGTCCTCAATAGCGTTTGTTTCATCCTCACGGCCGAGGCCCAGGAACTCATCCCAGGATAAGCCAAGATCGTGAAAAAATTCTCCAAAGTAGCTTTGCATCCGATCGGGAGAAAACCGGTCGTTCCCTGCGGGTACGGGAGTGTGGGTTGTAAAAACGTTACCCGCTGAAGACGCGACCCGTGCCTCCTTGAAGGATACCGATTTCGTCTTCATCAAGGTCCGAATGCGTTCGAGAGCAAGGAACGCGGCATGACCTTCGTTCATGTGATACACACTTGGTTCGATGCCAAGCGCTTGGAGCGCCCTGTGTCCGCCGATCCCCAGCAATATCTCCTGACGAATTCTAAAGTCTGTGTCGCCACCATAAAGTTGTGCGGTCAACTCACGATCATCGGGGTGGTTGATATCAAGATTTGTATCGAGCAGGTAAAGAGGGATTCTCCCGACTTGGACTTTCCAAACTTGGGCACAGACCTCTCTCTTTCCGATCTTGACCTTAGAGTAGATCGGTTTCCCATCCTGATCCAACTGAGGGTCGACGGGCAAGGTGTAGAAATCCAACTCGGGAAGGAATTCCTGCTGCCAGCCATCTGTGTTCAGGTACTGCCGGAAGTAGCCGCGGCGGTAGAGCAACCCCACACCAACCAGGGGCAGACCCAGTTCACTTGCAGACTTCAAGTGGTCTCCCGCAAGGACTCCCAACCCTCCGGAATAGATCGGAAGGCTTTCGGTTAATCCAAATTCGAACGAAAAATAGCCGATTCGGTTGGCATCGGGATCGTCCCGCTGGGCGTCGAACCAGGTCGATGCTCCTAAATATTCCTCGAGGGCGCTGGAAACTCGGTCCAAATGAGCCAAAAGACTATCATCTGTTTCGATCTCGCGTAGCCGCTGCTGGCTGACCGTCCCAAGCATCTTGACCGGGTTGTGGTCGAGTTCCTCCCACAAATCTGGGTCGAGTCGTTGCCAAAGAGATATCGCCTCACTGTTCCAGGTCCACCAGAGGTTGTACGCAATATCCCTCAGTTTCGAAAGTCGCTCGGGTAGCGAGGGAATAACGGTGAATTCATGAACCTTCATATCAACTCCTGCATCGAGGTTTTATCGTCTTTATCAAAACTGAAACCACTATTATTCACCTACTCTGAAGAACATGCAACAGAGAGTCACGCTAAACCTTCCCTGGCATGATAGGCGTGAACCGGTCTATCCTTCTCCTGCTTAGGAGGATTGTCATTCATGATTCAGATACGATCGGGTGTCAAAAACTATTTCATGCTTGCGGCCATAGGATTTCTATGTTCCACCCCCGCGTTCGGAGGTTCATCGGTCGAATTGGACGAGTCTGCCAAAAAGACGAGTCTAGAAATCTTAAGGAGTGCACTCGACTCCGAAGAGTTTTGGCCATCGATGCACGCGGCCGAGGCTCTGACTCTGGCGGGTTATGGCGACGAAGTTCGGGAATCTCTCGAACCCCGCCTGGCGAGTGAAGAAGATGACCAGCACCGCTGCGGGTTGGCCCGAGAACTGGTGAGGGCCGGGGATCAATCGAAGGTTGCGGTCTTGATCGAAATCCTCGAAAGCGAGGACCCTCATGGTCATGTCCATGCCTGCGAAAGTCTTTACAAGGTCAACGAGATCGGCGATGGCGAGGCGATCCGCAGGGCATTCGCGGAAACCGAGAACGATTCCCTCCGCTTGATGGCCGCCGCCGCTCTTGCGAGATGGGGGAACCTCTCAGCGTTTCAGGCCATTCGAGAACAGGTTGAGAGCCAGGATGAAACCATCGCCCGCATCGCCGCCTGGATTCTCGGCAGGATCGGCGACTCCTCGGATATCCCCAGACTGAAGGATCGGTTCAAGGACTTGGAGGAAAACCTCGCTCGGGCCTTCTTTCAAAACTCGTTGGCGCTGCTCGGCGACCCCGAGGGAAAGGCAGCGCTCCTCGAGAACCTCTCTCACTCCGATCCCACTCTGCGAACCTATGCCGCGGTCTTCGCGGGTGAAGCGGGGTTTGTTTCGGCAATGGATCGTTTGATCGAACTGCTCGAGGATGAAAACCTGGACACCCGCATCCGCGCCGCTCAGGCTCTCCTTGTTTTGTCGATTTCCGAACCTCAGGATAACGAAGGGAACTTTTCTGTGGATGTTTATCCGGCGACCGAAGAGAACCCGCGCTACAGCGAGGGATCTGTGATTCAACTACGCGATGGCAGTCTCCTCTACGCCACCACCGAGTTTTTCGAGAGCCATTCCGATTTCGCGAAGGCGCGGATTGTGGCCAAGGAATCGACCGATGGCGGCCAGACCTGGGGCGAGCCGCGAGTCCTCCAGGAGAATGTCGGCGATAAGAATGTGATGTCGGTCACTCTTCGCCGACTAAAAACTCCGGTTTGGGAATGCCCACCCATCGGTCTTTTTTATCTGGTTAAGAACTCGATGACCGACCTTCAGGTCTATCTCCGAATCTCCGAGGACGAAGGCGAAACCTTTGGCGAACCTATCCGAGTCAGTGTGGGACCGGGGTATCATGTGATGAACAACGATCGGGTGATGCTCCTATCGACCGGTCGCCTACTCGCTCCGGTGGCCAGCACTGCGGATGTGGAGAAGATTAACCACTTCGTCTCGCACTGTTTTTATTCGGACGATGGCGGGAAGACATGGAAG
>JAJDBZ010000364.1 GCA_029261095.1 Candidatus Omnitrophota bacterium
CGGAGTTCCGACCGCCTTCTTCGCACAACCGGCCTCCGCCACAGAGATCTGCGGAATCGCCGCCGGTCCGACAGTCGGAGTTTGTACGCTCTGCGATGCTGACTTCCCTTACCAGGTTTGCTCAGCGGCAACAGATAGCGTCGCGTGCGGGATCAGCGATCTCCGCATTTTCGCCTATCCCGCATCCGTGGGCCCGGCATCACAAGTCGAACTGGCAATCGCCAACTTCGCAGTCCGAGCGACCGGAACCGCTGTCCCGTTCGCGATGACCTCCGCGGCTGTTGCCTGTGCGACATTGACCCAGGCCACCGCGCTTCAACTGATACCGAGCGGCGAAGGCGACATCTGCGTCTACTCCATCGCGTCCGATGTGGCGATGCCGGCGAATGTCGAGATGATGGCCGATGCTCTCACACGAGCGGTGACTTTATCGCTCGATCTGATCGAACCCAGCGTCCTGTCGCTGAGCACCGACCCGATTGCGGCAACGAGTGCAGCGGATGTGACAGTAACGGTCACACTCCTCTTGAACGATGCCGGATCGGGTGTTGACCTCGCCGGAACAGTCCCGAGTGTGACAGGTGATTTCTCGTTTGTGGGTGGCGGCATGGTCGCTCTCGCGAATGTTGCATTCGCAACCGATTCGATGGGGAATGTCACTGGAACCTACGAATTCAATCCAAGTACTCTCGGGTTGGGTGGTGCTAGTAGCGACTACATTGATTTTACCGTGAGCGCACAAGACCTCTGCAACAACTCCACATCAGTGGTCATGGCAGATCGATTCATCATCGACAACCAGGCGCCAATGGCGGAAGACCCGGATCCGTTCTATCCCGCACTCGATGTGATCGCTAACGGAACAAATGGCGGAACACTTTGGGCAATGGATAATCCGGCCACCTGGACCTTGAATGAAATGGTCCGAGTCGCGCTCTGGGATCAAGGCTTTACCGGGATGAATCCGTTCACCCCTGCGAGCATGACCGATATCCTGGGTGGTACCATGGCCTTACCGGTGATACCGGAAGCCTCCGCAGGCGATGAATATACTCCGGGACCCGACGGGACGATTGACGCTTGGCCGTCCGGTGTTGCTTGTGTCCAACTTTACTACGCGACCGGCACCGCCACCGCGACCCCGACATTAGCCGCGTTCACCAACTTGATCGGAACCGCGAGCCCAGTGGTCACGGTTTCCGGCGGCGGAACTGTACCTCTATCAGCCGCGAGCGCGGGAGCAAACGCAACAGCCACTTGGAGTTGGGTCACAGCGAATCTGACGCCAACGTCAGCGAGCTCCGACGATTACTATTACCTCAAGACCATCACGAAGGATGGCGCGGGCAACCGCCTCGACCCAGTGTTCGGTCCGTTCCAATTGGCTGACCTGATTCCGCCGGAATCGATGATTATTACTGCCGAGGCCTTATTTGGAACTCCTGATGTTCGCATCGATTGGGAACGAGTCCCCGTGGACAATGTCGGTGTTGTCGGATACGAAATCTTCCGGACCCGCAATCCAGTGGACGATGTTCTCGAAGCGAATCCGTTCACAGACTTTGATCCTGTGGATGTCATTCCGGCCTACGATGGCAACGGTGAACCGATCCTCGAGTACCTGGATCGAACAGTTCCACCAGCAGGATCCTATGCCTACTACGTTGTCGCCTTCGATGCGGCGGGTAACGGCCGGACCGGTAGCGGGGTTTTGGGGAACTTCTCCAACATCGTCGCTGCCGCACCGAACGATCTTGTCGATCCATTCCCCGTCACGAACTTGAAGGTTCGGGCAGGGGAACCGGAGGACGGAACGCTCCTGGCTTGGGATGTTCCCGATACACCGGCGGGGGGAGGACCGGCGAACCCATTGGGTGATAACGTTGGGATTTCGGTTTGGGAAATCTTCCGAGCCCAGCGCTCGGGACCGATCGCCAACAATGAAATCACCGATGGAGATGGAGACATCATTCGAGATCCCGACCTGTTGATCGCTACAGTGGTCAACCAGCTCGTTCCCGATATGACCTCTCCAACCGGTACAATTCGTAATCTCCCTCACGAAGTTTACGGTGAGAAAGCAACAGTCAATGGTGCGACCCCGAATCAGATCGTCCTCTTCATGGATCCGTTTAGCGCGGGCGCAGTCTCCAGAGTCTTCAACCAAAGCACTGGAGAAACCTACAACGTTGTGGCCGCGACCGAGGAAACCGTTGAGATTTCGGGTACGAACCTGCCTCAACCAGGTGAAAAAGTTCTGGTCGACTATGTCACCGCAAGGCGGGTCTTTGTGGACCACAATGTCATTCCTGGATTGCCTTATTCCTACGCAGTCGTCTCACGTGACGCCGCTGGTAACCGATCGATCGTTTCGACCTCGGAACTTCCAGGCGACGCCACCGCGATCGCGTTCGATACGACACCTCCTGCATTGATCTCCTCGCTGCAGGCCAACCCTGTGCCGGCTTCATCAAATATCCATCTGGGATGGGATGAGACTCCGCACGACGGTTCCGGTATCGTTGGTTACAACGCCCTCAGAGCGGCGGGCACCGATCCGTTGACTGTTGCCTCGGATGTGGACAACGTCACCCTTGCAGAGGTCTTGCTGCCGACTCTCCATGTCGCACCGACCTCGGCAACTACCACCATCACATTAGCCACTTCCAACATCGATAAGAGGATCTTCTGGGTCATTGATTCGACCAGGAATCGGTTCATTGCCGCGGCTACCGATGTCGTGGATGTGACCAACGATCCAAACTATGTTTTGAATGGCGATCAATTGACGGTCCGGAATATTCCAGACTCGTTGCTTGATCCCGAACCGACCTCGGGTTCTTTCTTGCACAACCTGAAAGTTGTGGCATTCCGGTCCGACCTCTCCTTGTACAACGGGTCGGGTTTTGACGGGCAGATGGAACTACTCGATAGCACCTCCTTCTCGGGTCGCACCTACAACTACGCGGTCATGGGTGTTGACCTCTGGGGTAACGTTGGGCCGCTCAGCAACAGCGCGGAAGCGACCGCCAACGATGTTATTCCACCGGTTACACCGATCGTGGCTATCGAAGAGAACTGCGCCGGGGTCCAAGAGGACTACGTGGTGGCCAGTGTCACAGACGACGATGTTGAGGAAATCCGCATCTACTCCGACGCGGGCCTGACCCAATTGGTTGCGCACGAAACCGACGAAAACATGGACCGTCAGTTCCGTGTTTCGATCGGCGACAACCTCTACGGCGCTGTCTGGGTGCTGGTTGAGGACTTTGCAAACAACCAGAGCCCGGTGGTTATGCTGTCGAATGACATCATTCCCCCGGCCTCACTCACTGAATCCGAAGTTTCGATCATCCAGAATCCTCCGGGTACCAACGATTTCCTGATTGTGACCCCGGTCGATCCCGATACGGTTCGTATCAACGTCTACCGCGACGATAGCCTCCAGAACCTGGTGGCGAGCGCATTCGACGGTGATGACGGCGCCGTGGATGGGGTCTGGATGATCAATGTCGGAGACAACCTTTCCAGCCGCTTCTTCGTCACCGCACTGGATGCAGTCTGCAACGAAAGCGACGATCTTCCGGTCAACAACTTGATTGACGGGTCTGGGCTCGAAATTGCAGTCACGGTCAATAATAACGCAACTGGAACACGTTGCCTGAGGACACCGATCGAAGACACTCTCGATGTCTGGTTCGGAGCAGGTGTCACTGACATCTGTGTCTACAGCGACGCTTCCGAAACGGACCTGGTCATCAACGTTTCCACAGCGACAGCGGTTAGCGGCCCCTCGGGGGGAAGAATCTTCATCCCGATTGGGGACAACAACAGCTTCACTCCAGGTTCACTTGAAAGCGTATGGGTGGTGCCGAAAGATGGCGCCGGCAACCGTGGAGGTCACAAGTTGGCGCACCTTGATATCGAGGCGCCAGAAATCGCGGAGATCGAAGTCTTTGCGCAGGTGCCATGGGAGCCGGGTCTCACTCGAGCCGAGGATGAAGTCAGCGTGGACATCGATTTCGATACTGCCACCGACTCCGCCGAGACGCTCTGTGTGAAGATCTTCTCTGAAGACCCCACTCTCGCTAGACAACTTCCATCAACTCGAATCGAGTTCTTAACCGATGTCCGCGGCTTAGGAGCGAACGCTTCAGGACATATCTACGTGGCTGATTGGCGGGGTAATGCAGGAGCCGCAGATGACGCGATTGTTAGAGTCGATGCCGCTGGCGGATCGGTAGATCTATTGACCGATCTCATCGAACCGACCGCTGTTGTGGTCACGAACGAAGGTGTTGGTGAGACATGGATCGCTTCACGCAATCCTGGGGACACCTCAGTTGTCCGACTCACCGTCCTCAATTTCGATGGTACCCTTAACCGAACTGTAGACACCACGATCCCCGCACCGGTTGAAGGGATGAGCATTGGCCAAGGCTCTTCACTCTACTTGGTGGGTGCTCCAAGCGGCGATGTGTACTCATTCGATACAGGTACCGATACTCAGTCGGTCCTGATCGGTGGCGGTATCGTGGTCGCGGGACGCGGACTGGCTTGGGATGGAGCCGACATCGTTTATGTCTCACACCAGACCGATCCGGTCGATCCGACCAGTGGCCAGATCATTTCTTACAACCTTTCAACCCTCGTCGTGAACGTGGTTTTGAGCGGGATCGTGGAAGTGGGTGGAGTAGCGGTCGATCGCCTTGGCGGTCTCCACTACGCCGAAAGCGGAGGTAGCGACGCTGGCGGTCATATCACATCCCCGAGAGTTCGTGAGTTGCGATCAATTGCGAGCGGCCCACTGACCCTCTTCACCAATCCGATCGACAACAGCAGCGAACCGGACTCACGATTGGTTGGTCCTGTTCTCGACTCGAACGGGAACATCGTTGTGGGAGCCACCTTGTTTGACGCAGTCGTCCAATACAGTGGCGGACGACGTTCCAGTGTCCTGATCGATCCACCACTTCTGGCCTGTGTCCCGCCGAACGCCATTCTCCTGGCGCAACGAGTGCCTGGGCCAGATTTCAGGGTCGAGAGTGTCATGATCGGTGACAACGAATACCACACAGTTCAGGCTGCCGTAGTCGACCAAGCGGGTAACTACAGCAGTGTGGTTGCAGTCGGCCTCAATGATGTGGTCGGACCGACTGTCACTTCGGCCGTATCTTCGAATTCCGCTCCAGGAGTCGAGGACGAACTCAGTGGCCAAACCGAACCGTTCGCATGGATTCGCGCTTACAGCGATCCGGGTCTTCAAAACCGGATCGACCGCGAAGACAACAGCTTCAGAGCCGATATCAATGGTAACTTCGGACCGCTGTTGATCGGAGACAATCTGATTGAGAACGTATGGGTGGCGGCGCTTGATGAGGCCGGAAATACGGGAGACCCCATTCTTGTGGTGAATGATGTGGTGGCGCCGGATGCACCGGATGCCTCGCTGATTACCATTACTTCGAACTGCCCTGGCACCGATGACACTATCGTGGGAGCCGCTGGGTCGGTCGAAGCGGGGTGCCTGGTGAAGGTTTATACCAACGAGTTCCTCGGAACGATCATCGCTGAAGCCACGGCCGCGGCGGATGGTTCCTTCGGACCGATTTCAATCGGCGACAACGTGGTTGAGGTGGTTTATGTCACCTGCACCGATGGCGCCGGAAACGAAAGCGCGGTCACCGTTCTCGACGGTGTCGCTGGTAACCCGATCAACGATATCGCAGCGCCCGCTCCGGTGAACCTCGACGAGGTCGACCTCATCGAACAAGTCGATGGAGAAGATTTTGTCGTGATCGGTCCAGGCGCCACAGTAGGCGATGTGGTCAACGTTCGAGTCTTCACAAACCCAGAACTCAACAACGAACTGGGTGCGGGGATGTCGCCCATCGCGATTCCGGCGGCCGGTCCTCAATCGATCGGTGTTAATGTCGGTATCGCCGGCGTGATCACCGGTTTCCCGAGAGTCTGGTTGGTCGCGGAAGATGCTGCCTGCAACCAGTCGGCGCCGGTTTCGATTGACCTTGATGTCAACGTTGAGGTTTCCGACCCGGCGGACGGACGGTATGTCTTCGATGCCCAGGAGCCGAACAATAATACTCTCGCCGGACTCGAAGGCGCGGTCGACGGGAACATTCAGGTTCAAGTCAGCCGCGGAGTGGCCAAGGGTGTGAACGCAGTCCTTGAGGTTCCGCTTCTTGGAACGGCGTTCTCAGATGAAGCCGGCGCATTCCAGGCCATCGACATCGGTCGTGTTGCTCAGCCCACAAGCTTCCTACTTGGCATCGACCAAGCAGGAAACAGAAGTGTCATCGTTGAGATCGACACCCAAGATAGAGTGCCTCCTCCGGCGCCTTGGAAGGACCGTATCGTTCTCATTGAGCGCACCCGATCCTTCTTCGATTCCATAACTGGACTGCGAGGCGCTGTGGGTCGTCAAGATTCGCTGGGCGAAGAGGTTCTTTTCCTGAAGGCGTATACTGATGCCTCACTGACAGCGCTACTCGCAGAGTTCCCGGTTGAGATTCCGGCTTCCGGGTTCAACGATAACCCATCGCCTGGATCCTTCCCCGAAACATCGATAGGAGACAATCACGCCGAAAACGATACCGATCCGCATTCCATCGTCGGAACCAGCAGTGTTTGGCTGACCGCCTGCGATGAATTCGGGAACGAATCCGAGGCGACGGTTTGTCCGCTCGATGTGGTGACACCCGACCCAGACCCGACGAAGATCTTTGTCTTCTCGGAGAATCCGCAAATCGAATCATTTATTGTCGGACAAAACTGGGCGGTCGAACCTCATTCCGAGGTGCTTGTCACCAGCGATCCGGAAGGTCTTTGCGTTATCGCCAGCATTCATGCAGACGACAACGGCGCATGGCCTGCGGCGAACCTTGGCCCAATCCTCCGTAAACCGGACACGTTCCAGGCAGGGTTCCCACATCCGAGTGTGCGGGACGAGGTGTATGTCCGATCGATTGATCCAGCGGGTAACCGTTCATCTCTCGTGACCATCTCGGTTGAAGTGGTTACATACGCCGTACTTGACGCCTTTGGCGGAATTACCCTGAGAAACGGACTGGCCGGTGTCTCCGACACTCTCCAGCCTACTTTGGTGCCTGATGGAGTGGCGCGGGATATCGAACCGGGTTACTTCCGGGCGGATGGTTCCCTGGTGAATCCATTCTCGCCTGGGGACCCAGTTCTCCCAGAGTTCACCGGTTCGCCGAGTGGATTCTATCGGATGACTGGATTGGGTGAGGTGGTCGCATTGGGTGATGTTCTACCGGTCGATATGGGGGCATTCGTGCCCTTCGATACCGACTTGGCCAAGGACATTGAGATCCTGCCAACACAGTCGGGCGGTCCTCTCGGATTCTACTTGCTCTCTGGTGACGGACAGGTGCGGAACTTCGGTGGGGCGCCATCGCTTGATGGGTTCTTCCTCGCGGGAGATTTGGCACGTGACCTTGAGATCGACTACAACTCAGACGGTTCCATGAAGGGTGGGTACATTCTGGACGGCCGTGGCGCCTTGATCGCGCTGGGGAATTCGGAAGAGATCCTCCCCTACGGTCTCTACTATCCTGACCTTGATGTCTTCGTCGATGTCGAGCTGGTGAGAGATCCCGCAACCATGGAAACTCAGGCTTCACTCGAACTGACCAACTTCGGTGTGATATCGATAGCGGGTACAGTGGATGAAGCGGTTGTCGAAGGAATCCCGTACTTCGGGTTTAATATCGCGAGAGATCTCGAGATTTCTCACGATACAGAAACGAACCTGATTCGCGGGGTTTATGTCCTGGATGGCTATGGTGGAATCCATACCGGTGGTGAAGCGCCGACCATCCACGATGCACCGTTCTTCGGGTTCGATGTGGCACGCGACCTCGAGTTGTTCCAGGATAGAACCGAAGAGGAATAACCTCTCATCGGCTGAATCAATCCTTTAAGATTGAAAAAAGGCCCCTTGGATGAGTACAATCCGAGGGGCCTTTTCTTTTCAGGCCCCGGCGATGAAAAAATGATGAATCTACTGACGAAGACGATCCCTTTGGCTGCACTGTGTTTATTCCTTATGGGACAACCATCCTTCGGGGATCTCGTGGACCGTGTCGTTGCAAGCGTCAACGATTCGGTGATTACCCAATCCGACATCCAGCGGCGGATTGCGGCCCTCGCCCGGTTTTACTCGACTCAGGAAAATCGTCGATCTCCTCGATCGGCGGATGACCTGGCCCGTGAGAGTTTGGAACAGCTGATTGACGAGCGGTTATTGATTCAGCGGTATGATCGGGCCTATACGAAGAATGCCGCCAAACGATATGCTCAGCGGCGTGTCGACACCCACATAGAAGAACTCAAGGAATCCATGGGCGAAGACCAGTTGATGGCCCGCTTGTCCGATGAGAATCAATCTCTTGAAGAGTTTCGCGAAGCATTGGTTCAGGAACAGGTGCATCAGTTCCTCGTCCGGCAATCTCGTGAGTCATGGATCGATGAATACCTGCTTCAACCCGTTTCGCAAAACAGGGTCGAAGAGTACATCGAAGAGAACCCCGAGGTCAAAGATCAAAGCGGCGGGTTGGAGATTCAATTGATTCTCATCCGTGTGCCAGCCGAGGCAGATCTAGCGAAGGAACAAATCCTTCGCGCGAGGGGGGAGCGCATCCTGATCAAAGCGCGAGCTGGCGAGAATTTCGACACACTGGTGGAAGCTCATTCAGACCACGAACAATCGAAACCGGATAGGGGGGTGATGAAATTAGCCAGCCGCGACTCGCCTTTTCCAGAATTCGGACGCGTTTTCGATTTGGAAGCCGGAAAAGTCTTTCCCGAATTGATCCATATGCCGGCGGGGTTCGCGATTGTCAAAGTCCGGAACAAGCAGAGTCTATTCAATGTGGCCCGTCGGGCGATGGCTCTCGAACAGGTTGAAGAGGGAATCGAAAAACTGCGTGCCGAAGCCACAATTCTGTATGACGAAGAGCTTTTCTCCCGGCCATTCGAGAATTAGACCAATTTAAAGTTGGATTATCCGGATACCAACAATGGCCTTTAGCCCATTGTTGGAAAGCTACAGGCACATTTTTTCACAATTTGCCTAATTCCCCCTGCGGTAAGCCCGGACAAGTGGAACACCCAATAGGTCATTCTCCGCGACAATTTCAAGATCGCTATCGAGCAGTTTTCTTTCAAGCGGACCGAAAAATCCTTGGCGGAACTGGATGATATGAAGCTCCGGTAGTCCCGGTTGGTTGAATCTCCACCCCGAAGGCAATGTTCCCTCCATTTGATACTCTGTGAACGGGTGGAGATCCACCGCGTGTAACCCCACACGGGTCTCATCCGGAAACATCAAAGCTAGTTTCTCAATAAATGGATCGGATATCGAATCGCACCAAAAGGTGGTTTCTAATCCAATGTGATGTGCACCCCGCACACCACCGACCAGTGGTGAATAATAGGCCAATTGGTAAGGGTGGTGACGGTAGCAACTCAGAACCTCCATGAGTAAGACCCCGCACAACGCAATACTGACCAACAGGGTTGACCTAGGTCGGCCAGAACGAGCCTTCAAATACCCGATAGCGATTTCCACACCCTCACCAGCGACCAAAGCGAGGAAAGGAAGCGCAGTAAGGAAGAGGCGAATTCCGTCGTAGGGCGATTTCCAGGTGAAGATCATTGGGGTTGCGATTGCATTGAGGAGGTAAAAGGTCAATCGTTGTCTCCTGGCGGAGTCAATCGACTTTCTACCGAAAATGGATCCGATCCAATGCCCGCCTCCAATTAATGCGAAAACAAGAAACCCGACCGGAAGTGTCGCGAAGAGAAGAACCCAGGGATAATGCCAAGGGACGTTTCCCGGGAACCACTCTCCCAGATAGTAGGTGGAGATTGGCACTTTCTCGCTGTAGTCCACGAATCGGTTTCTCACTCGATCGACCGTTTCCCACCAAAGATACGGCTGGGTTGCCAAGTAAATGAGCGGGGCCAAGACAGCACTGAGGAGGGCCCATCGCCACGCTCCCCATTTTCGAAAAATCAGGACCCATACTAGAAAAGGGAAGGGAATAAAAAAGGCATGGAGCTTTGTCGCCATGGCAAGGCCGAACGCGCATGAGGCAATGAAGGTTCGCCACCAGACTGTTTTATTCGAAGAGTCGGGGGAGAATGAGAATATTCGAATGAAGGTGATTGCGGAGGCGCACCAAGCCATCGAAATCAAGATGTCATACTCGCCGAGATGGGAGTGCGCGAACCAACGAGGGTGAAAACTTAGGAAGAGTATTACGACGAGGGAAGCGCTCAGGCTGAGATACGACTTCACCCAGAGAAACAATGTTGCCCCAAAAACTGAAACCAGCAGCGCGATCGGGAGGCGAAACGCGAATCGGTCCGATACCGTATCGGGAAGCATCGCGCGGCTCAATGCCATCAGGGTCCTGGGTAATGAAGGGTGATCCGATTCGGTTTCGAAATGCGTTCGGATCGATTCTTCCGAGAGGTGTGTTTGTCCCGCTGCCAACCCAGTCAACCACTTTGCCTGGTTCCGAGCGGCGGGAAAGTTCGTTTCAGCTTCATCCCATGTGAAGCCGTAGTCTGTCAACCCAAGCCCAAGGATGGTAAATAATAAGAGAAAAAGACCAAGGGAGAGCGAGTAATCCAGTTTCCATCGATTTGAGGGTTCGATATGGTTAACGCTCTCAGTGGGTGACATTAAAACCCCAGTGTCTCCTGTGTGGGGCCCTCCTCATCCTCATCTGGTTCGACAAATCCAATCCCTTTAGGGGGGATGGATTTCTTAACAGCATCCCCGTCGGGAAGATCGAGCGGCCCGGGGGTCGAGAGCCCTATCGGCTTGACTACCTCGTCCAATTCTTCACCGAAATCGAAATCGAGCGGATCGGGATTTCTTTTTTGGAATGAAGCGGATGCAGCCCATGCGTTACTCGTCGGTTTTTCAACCACTGCAATCTCGAGAGACTTAAAGAAGTTGGGATCGGTTCCTCGTTTCCGCCTCACCGACCCACTACCTTTGACCAAGTTCCAAATGATGACGCTTCCCAACACTAGAAATACCGAGCCAACAATCATGGATATCATGATGTCTCCCCTCTCAGATAGTCTTCGATTTCGCTCCTGGTGGGCATGGAAGCTTGTGCACCCAGGCGAGTAACCGATAAGCCCGCAGCAACTGTTGCCCACTTAATCCCATCTCTCAAGCTTAGTCCCTCTGACATTGCCACGGCAAGGTTACCGGAAAAACAATCCCCTGCTCCGACAGTATCGCGGACATCCACAGAAATGGCTTGAACCCACCAACTCTCCTCTAGTGTTACCGCTAAGCAGCCCTCGCTGCCTTGGGTGACGACAACCGCCCCACAGCCTTTAGCCAGGAGAAGTTTGGCTGCCTTTTCAATCCCTTCTAAGGAATCGGTAGATAGACCACTCAACTCTTGTAGTTCTCCGAGATTAGGGGTGAGCACATCCACTTGCGAAAGAACCGAGTCGGGAATGGCCTGTACCGGAGCTGGATTGAGGATCAACACTTTTCCAAGGCGATGGGACAGTTCGGCAACCCGCTCAACTGTTTCGACAGGCATTTCCAATTGAGCGAGGATTACATCGGAGGATTCTAGAATACTGAGGGATTCCTCGACTTGGGAATTAGAAATCGCACCGTTCGCACCCCAGGCGACAGCGATCTGATTTTCACCCGCAGCATCCACTATGATGAGTGCAATCCCGGTTGGGATCTCTGGATCTACGACGAAATGGGTGAGTTGGACACCCGACTCGACTAGGGATCTTTTGGCTTCTTCGCCATAGGTGTCATTCCCCACCCGACCGACGAATTCAACTACCCCGCCGGCACACGAAGCGGCAACCGCCTGGTTGGCTCCTTTTCCCCCATGGAATTGTTTGAAGATACCTCCAAGGACCGACTCCCCAGGCGAGGGAAGTTTTGGCGCCTGCACGACCAAGTCGACATTAGTGCTGCCGATAACAACTACCTTACCCATTTAAATGCCCCCAACTTCCCCTTCAAAAACCGACAGAGATCCCGATTACCAATCCAGCTCATCCGGGAAGTATCGGTGAATGAGTTCCATATAATAAGGCTTCAGACCCTCGACATCCGGTGGTTGGTCAGCCTTCGAATAAAGGTCATACGGATTGAAGGCCTGGACCCACTCCAACATAGCTCGATCTTTGTCATCCATCAAGTAGTGGTAGGCTCCCTCTCGGTGCCAGGGATAAAACGAGTGGTACCGAATCATATAGAGGGCTTCGTCTGGAAGGTAGTCCCGCACCACCTGAAACAGGTACTCATCATGACCCCAAGAAAGGTTCACCTGCGAAAATCCACACCCCTCCTCGTAAACCCCTAGCGGGGTCGAATAGAGTGGATGGTCGGAATCGGTGTTTTCCACAAAGTATTCTGGGTAAACGATCCTCTTTGAAAAAGCGCAACCGACCGGAAACGTGTCTCCGACAACCGCCCATTGTGGTTCTCCATAGAGACACAGAATTTTTCCGAGATCGTGGATGAGACCCGCGAGAATAAACCAATCCGGGTTGCCATCCTGACGGATTGCTTCTGAGGTTTGCATGAGGTGCTCGATCTGGGACAAATCCGTATCTGGATCACTCTCATCTACGAGCTCGTTGAGGAACTCCATCGCCTCCCAGATCCCCATCCTGCGACGATTTTTTGAAGCGAATTCAGTTTTCCTTCCTTGGACGAAATCATGTGTTTGGAACCGGTGGTTGCACTGATAAAACTCTTTCACCGAATCCTTGGCCTGGTCGTAATCTCGAAACCCGGCGGTCGCTCCATCTCCGATGACGGAGGTCGACTGTGGATACCGACGCAGCAAATCCGCTTCCCACTCATCGAGTTGAGACAAATCCACCCCCATCCGAAAATCCTCTCTTTCCAAAGGAATTATTGAATATTACAAGAACTCGATGGGGAATCCTATCGTCAACTCCAAGACTAAAAGCATGGGTCATACAAATCTGTCGAAAACCTTGTCACTTTGGTAGCAAAAGGCTATATTCAATCCAAGGATTGTCCTGAAGGGGACCAGAATGAGGAGAAAATTCCTACCGAGGGCCTATGGGCTCTAGTTGGGATAGAAGACTTTAACCACATTCTTTTTCGCTTTACATTCGGGTATATTTCCTGTTGGTACCCAGGGGATGGGAGAAGGGGAATTAGCGCATCATACCCTCGAATGAGCTGAGGGACTCCTTCACCGTTGAATTTGCTTCCGAGATTCTAGACCCAGACAAAGTGAGATCATTTGAACGATGAAATTCCTATTTAGGTTAGTGGTCGGATTGATCCTCCTTCCGCTTTGTATATCTTCTATTTCAGCCCAGGACCTGTTCCAACCTGCGGCATCCAACGATGTTGTCGTGTCGAGCAATGTCGGTCCGGTCGGAGTCGGTCTCAATTTTGATTGGGCCGATTTCCCAAATGCAACCACTTACGAACTCGCGATTCGGCGCGGGGCGACAATGATCGATAATGTGGTGACCACCGATTCGCATGGCCTCTACACCTCCATTTCCAACCCACTGATACCTGGCGATCCTGGATCCCCCAATATTTACAGTTGGCAGGTGGTGACTTACCAGAACGGTGCGGTGACTAGTCTGAGCGCTGAGAATTTCTTTGGGTTAGTCCGTGGGTCCAGTGTGGTCTATCCGGCCACTGGTGTTCTCGATGCCCCAATGAATCTCCAACCTGACCAAAGAGACTTGTTCACCGCGAACTTGGTTCCAGCGGGACTGTTCATGACATGGAATCCAGTGACCGACGCTGTGGGATACGAAATCCAACTTGTACAAACCGCTGACGCGAACGGTCAACCGACAAACCGGTTGATTTATCGCCAGAACGTGGCTCAGCCCATGGCGCTAGTCTCCAACATTGTAACCGGAGGGTATCGATTGGATGTTCGTGCGATCCAATTCGGGG
>JAJDBZ010000365.1 GCA_029261095.1 Candidatus Omnitrophota bacterium
CTACGGGGCAACCCATACGATCTCGGCGACCGCTGCGATCGATACTGCTGGGCTGGCTTACGGAACCCATCTTGTCTATCTCCGATCGCGAAACAGCGACGGAATTTACGGCCATGTCGAACCCATCATCTTGAATGTCAAAGACGCCACCGGCGAATCGATCTCACAAGTCCGCTATGCAATCGATGCCATTCCCGATAATTCGAACGGGACCGATCTTCTCCCCTTGGATGGGCTGTTTGATGAATTGACCGAACCGAGACTTGGACAGGTTTCGACTGCTGGACTCGCGCCCGGAACTCACACCCTGACGATCCGAGCCAAGGACAATCATGATGTCTGGGGGATCCCTCATTCGAGTCGGATCACGGTGAGTCCGACACGCGAAATCGCGTTATCGATGGGGTCAATCGGACTTCATCCGAACGATGAGAATGTTCCAGCATCCAGCGCACCCACCACCCTTGGGGTTGCACTGGATGGCTTCTACGACAGCGCCGATGAGGTCATCGAAGCAACTTTCACCGCCCCCGCACAAGTTGGGAACTATCGCGTCTACCTCAGCGCGGAGGACACCGAGGGAGCCACCTCCGGTTGGGAGTATCGCGATATCGATGTCTCGGAAGTAACACTGACTTCGCTCCAATCAAACATCGGGGTGAACCCCTGTCTCTTCCCAACGCTTGTCCTGGAGGTCGAGGTGGAGAGCGAAGTGGGAACAGTCTGCCAATATGGATTTGAGGACTTCTCGATCATTGAGGGAATCGAGCCACAAATCATCGAAGCGGCGACCTGTCAAATGAATGGCACCTATCTCCTCGAGTACCAGTCCACCCGGTTCCTCTCGAAGGGCGAAATCCGACAGGTTCATGTACGAATCGACACCCCGGGAATGGGGAGTTCTGATGCCTTCGCCCTCTATCAAGCCCCCGGACCGGACCCCGCCATCCATATATCGGCACCCATCGATGACGAGGTCGCACTTGGAAGTTCGGTGGATGTCCGAGGTGAGATTTCACTGAAGGGAGATTGTGCTTCCGGGAGGATCGAATTCGTTTTTGTGATCGATGTCTCGGGAAGCATTAGCAACCAGGAGAGGGAACAGATCCGCCAGGCTTCTCTGGCACTGGTCGATCTCATTCCCATTCAAGCTGACGTCCGAATCGGACTGGTGAGGTTTAGTGATGAGGCGGAGATTCTAAGCCCTCTGACCGACGATAGGGAATCTTTGGTAGAGTTGTTGAGGGAACTCAATGGCAGCGGAGGTACCGGTATGCGTGCCGGGATCGAAGCCGGATTCGAAGTCTTAAATATGAGTGCTTTCGAGAGCGAGCAATTCATCCTCCTCTTCTCCGATGGAGAACCCAACAACCCTTTTATTTTCGAAATAGAGAGGCCCCTTATTCTGGATTTGGTCGAGGAGGGGCGAACGATGATCCACACCATGTTCCTGGGGGAGTCGACCTCACGCGGATCGACCCTTCTTCAGGAGGTGGCCGCAGAGACGGGGGGTCAATCCCGGTCTACTGAGGATGCCGCAGAACTCATCGATCTCTTTACCGATGTCGGGGTCAGCGCGGAATTCGATCGAGTCGAACTTGTGAGTTCGGCGAGCACGGAAACGAAGGTCCTGACCGGAAGCGAGATCCCACTCAGTTTCTGGACCTTTTCGAACGTTCCTATTTTTACCGGGGGTGGAGCCGAAACCACGATCGGTGTCTCCGCTTATTTGCAGGGGAGCGACACACCCGACGCGACCGACGAGGTGGTGGTCATTGCACCCACACCGACACCGACCCACACACCCTCGCCAACCCCCACATCCACTCCCACTTCGACGCACACTCCAACAGCGACCCCGACGAATACTCCGACACCGACCTGGACCCCCGTACCGACTTCCACATTCACAGCGACTCCGACTTTTACTCCCACCCACACTCACACATTCACACCGAGTCGGACTCCGATCGATTGCGACTTAGTCGACGGAAACGTTCCGAGCCTCAACCCACGTTGCGATTGTTTCGATCTCCTCGCCATCCTGGAAAAGCGAGCGGGGAACCGTGGGGACCTCAGCACCGATTTAAATGACGATGGGAGAGAGGATTCAACCGATCTCTTTTTGTTCGCCTCGGTTTGGTATTACCGACCGTAACCCCCCTGAATCGCTAATCTTCGGAATCATTATTCTACAAACCAATATTTGGTTGTAACATTCTATGTTATGCTTGCTTCGATGTAGGAATATTATCCGCTTTCAGGAGGCCGAATCATGCTCGGGTCCGATCTACGGTATCTCTTCCACCCCTTTCTTCTTTTATTACTTCATCTTTCCATCGCACCCTCATCGGCGGTTGTGCCCGCGACCTCCCTGTTGCAGGGGACGCTGCTAGACCCCGAGGGGAACCCGGCGGAGGGGGAGTTCGATTACCAGCTCACCTTCTTCGATCAAACTGCGGGAGGAGTTTTACTCCAATCATCCTCCGGGAGTGTTACCGTTACCGAAGAAGGAATTTTTCAAATCGTCTACACACCCGGCGTTTCGCTCCTTTTCGCCGATCAGGTCTGGTACGAACTCGCCATCGACACGGAGAACAACGGGATCGGCGGAGAAGACCTCTTCCCCGGCCGGACACAACTCCATAGCGTTCCCTTTACTCTTCGCGCCCTGTTTGCCGACAACGCCGCGTTTCTCAACGAAAGACCGGCCACCGATTATGTCCTTCAGGAAGAACTGACAAATGTTTCCTCAATGGCTTGGAGTCTCGGGGGCAATCCTTTGGCAGCTACCGCTGGGGCTTTCTTGGGAACCACGGTCGAATCGAGTGTCGAGATTCGGGTTAACAATGAGAGAGCGCTCCTGATCCAACCGACTCTCGATGGCCCCAACCTGATCGCGGGTGCATCGGTGAACAGTGTGACCCAGGGAGTTGTGGGCGGAACCATTAGTGGCGGGGGAACCTCCACCCTGCCAAACCGAGCGCTCGACAATTTCGCGACGGTGGGAGGTGGCGCATCCAATTCGGCGGAAGAGGATTCTTCCACCATTGCCGGCGGGTTCACGAACCAAGCCGGTGGGTCGAGCTCCACGATCGGAGGAGGAGCCTTTAATCGGGCGTTAGGAAACACATCGGTCGTATCTGGCGGAGTCCGCAACATGGCGGATTCAGAGGCATCCACTGTTTCTGGAGGAGAGGACAACACCTCTAAAGGGTTCGCATCACTGGTAGCAGGGGGAGACATGAATGAGGCTTCGGGAAGTTTTAGTTCGGTGGGCGGCGGAACCCAAAACAGCGTTGACGGCGAGGGTTCAACCCTTTCCGGCGGGTCCGACAATACCATCGAATCCTCCTTATTGAGTGTGATTGCAGGCGGAGAGAACAACACCGTTCGGGCGAACCACTCGGCGATTGGCGGCGGACGATTGAATGAGGGGAATGGAACCTCCTCCACTGTGGCGGGCGGAACTCGAAATGAGGCTGGAGGCCCGGCAAGCGCGGTCGGTGGAGGATCGGACAATCTCGCCTCAGGCGCCAACTCCATCGTCGCCGGCGGCGACTCCAACGAGGCACGCGCGGCGTTGTCGATTGTGGCCGGAGGTTCGGGAAACATCGCCGACGGAACCGGAGCCGCGGTTGCGGGAGGCGTTGAGAATGAGGCAATGGGGGTCGATTCCTTCGTGGGAGGTGGATTCCAGAACATCTCAAGTGGCGATGCGGCTACCATCGCCGGCGGCCAATCCAATCAGGCGTCGGGTGATCGTTCGACAATCGCGGGGGGATCGGACCACGAAACGGAGGGAACCGAATCCGCCATCGGAGGAGGGGCTTTTAATATCGCCTCCGCTTCGAGAACCACAATCGGCGGCGGGGGCGAGAACGAATCGACTGCGGTAGGAGCCACAATCGGGGGCGGCGAACTCAACGAAGCGGGCGGTGAATATGCTGTCGTATCCGGCGGTAGAAGCAATGCCTCGACCGGGTATGGGGCGGCCATCGGTGGCGGGGGCGGGTTCGATCCTTTTTATGCCTCGGAAGTGCCGAACATCGCCTCCGGAGATTGGAGCACCATCGGAGGAGGCGAGCGAAACATGGCCACCGGAACCGACGCCACAGTGGGTGGCGGAGATGGAAACACCGCGACCGCATTGAACACCACCATTAGCGGTGGGTCCAACAACATTGCCTCGGATCAAGGAGCCACTGTCGCGGGCGGGGTCAGCAACATGGCCATTGGCCAATTCGCGATCGCAAGCGGGGGCACAGGGAACACCTCAAGCGGGACTGGGTCTTGGGTCGGTGGAGGTCAGGCGAATTTCGCCAGCGGCGGGGTCGCGGCCATCGCCGGCGGCCAACTCAACACAGCCACCGGCAACTTTAGCTTCGCCGCCGGACGCCGTGCCAAAGCAATCCACCATGGGTCCTTTGTGTGGGCCGATTCGCAGGACGCCGATTTCAACTCTTCAGCAACGAATGAACTCGCTATCCGCGCGGAGAATGGTCTTCGTTTAGCCGAGCCCCGTGGTCCTTCGGTCGGCGTTTCCTTTGGAACACGATTTGCCGACAACTCCATCACGGCTTGGGCAAGCGTGAATTCGGTCGGGAGCGCTTCGGCAAGTTTCAATGTGGAGTCGGTCACCCGCGAATCGATCGGGGTGTACGCGATCAAGCTTTTTTCCAATGCGGTCGATGTGGATTCTCTCATTCCGATTGCGAACGCTGAGGTGAACGCACCCCCGACCTCTGCGGCGGATGCCCGACTTGTCTCCATCCACCGCGAAGACGATCAAACTTTCCGGGTCTATGTCAACACCGGAGGCTTCTCTCTCGTGGATAACGATTTCACTTTTGTGGTCACGGGGCGAGGACAATGACGCCTCTCAGATTGTTGATTTTCGCATTCGTTTTCTTTGTCCCCCTCATCCCTCCTCGGGCGCAAGCGGCCTCGAACGAAGGGGGGTTCTCACTCCGGTCGGTGTCTACGGAACTCTACTCGGGGGGAGGGTCCATGAACTCGGATGGCAACCGATCGGCTTGGGTTGGACAAACAAGCGGGTCCTCTTTCTCCACATCCCCTTCCGGTTTTGGCCTGGCGATGGGCATGGGGCAGCTGCCGGGACCGGTCTCTCCAACCCCGACTCAGACACCCAGTTCCACACCGACCCGAACCGCCACCCCAACGGAGAGTCCGACCTTGTCTCCCACGGCAACACCGACGGGGCCAACACCCACGCACACCCCTTGCATGGTGGCCGATACGCTGGATTCTTTTGACTTGTTCGAGGATGGCCGGATCGATTCCAACGATCTCCTTCACTGGTTGAACAGCCGACGCGCGGGGGAGGGTGTGGATTTCAACTGCGATCGCGAAGTGAACTCGCTTGATCTCATGCTGTTTTCGGTTTTCTGGAAATTCAGTGCAGCCGATAACTGACTTTTCAATGGTCTTCAACATCCGGAAGTCGCATCGATAAGAACGATCCAAGCATCCCACTAACCGCGAGGACAATGAGAATGCCGCCCGGGCCCAGAAGCGTCGACAAGGCGCCCAGGCTCCCGATGATTAAGAGAAGG
>JAJDBZ010000366.1 GCA_029261095.1 Candidatus Omnitrophota bacterium
TTCAGACTGCAAAACAATGCACCGTGTATCGAGGCCAAGAGACTCTCATCCGACACAACCTCAACAAGTATCCCGAAGCATGGATCGCCCGTTACAATTTCGCTATCGATCTTGCGGCCTTGGGAAGAGCCGAAGAAGCGATCGAGCAGTATCAACTGGTGATCGAAACTCAACCAGAATTCCTGGATGCCAGAAACAACCTCGGAATTCTCCACATTCGAGGAGGCAACCTGGCCGGCGGAAAACAGCAGTTCGAGAGAATCCTCGAGATCGACCCCACTCATGTCGATGCGCATCGGAATTTGGGTGTGGTGTATTCAAGATCGGGAGACTGGAGTTCCGCCGGACAACACTATCGAAAAGCCCTGGCCGCCAACCCCGACAACATCGAGATCAAGAAAGCGCTCAAGGAGATGGAGAGAAGGATGCGGGTGAAATCGTCCCACACCGACCCCAAGTCCCCCCTCCCCGCATTGCGGGGAGGGGGTTAGGGGGTGGGGGTTTGAAGTTTGGAGGGGGCCTAGGGGGTGGGTTTTTGTCAACCGATGGCGGCTGGGGCTTCAAAACATCGCCCCCTTTCCATTGATCCGCTCCTCCAGTTTAATCGAAACATGGTCCTTCGACTGATTCTCGTTCTTTCTCTCATGACCCGATGCACCCTCCCCTTGGCGGCGCAGGAGGGATCGTTCCCCTCTTACCTCGATCAGGCTTCCTCATCCGACCTCGAAGGAGCCACAGCGGAGCTGCCAGACCTGGGGGTCGCCATCGAACCCTATCAACCGAACTCGATTTCCTATCCCGGCCTTGTGCAACGCATCTGGAGTATGAACCTTTCGGACAACCCCACGATCGATGTCCGGGTCAGCCCCCGAGCCTCGGTCTATGTTCCCGAAGGAGAAACTGTCTCCCCATTCCTCCCCCCCGGGCCGTTCGGGTTCGAAATGGAAGGGGTGCTTCAGTTCGAAGACCGCGCCATCTACGACTTCCGCGCGGAGGGAACGGGGAAAGCCCGAATCGAAGTCCATGGCGAACTCGCTTTCGAGGCGACTGGCGAACTTTCCGAAGGAACCCGATACCCCCACCTCTATGAAGAAGGATCCCATCCCATCCGCATTCGGTATGAAGGCCCCGATGAAGGCACCTCGGTCTTTCGTCTCCTCTGGTCCTCCGAAACCTTCAGAGAGGAGCCTGTCTCCTCCGAATTCCTTTCTCACGATTTCATCGCCGAAGATCTAAAACGCTCCAACCTGCTTCGACTCGGAAGGGATTCCGTGGCCAAATATCGTTGCCTGAACTGCCATGCTTGGGAGGGATTGGATTCGGATATTTACATGCCGGAACTCGACCGGGATGCTCCCACCTTCGAAGGAATCGGCTCACGCTACCACCGCGATTGGATGGTCAAGAAGATTCTTTCACCGCATTCCATCGGGGTTGATCGGGAGATGCCGACTCTTCTCCATCCACACCATCGTTCGAGCGCGACCGAGGAAGCCGAACGGATCGCCACTTATCTCTCATCGCTCCAGGACCCCGGTCTTTCCCATGCGCGTCTCGAGTTGGACAACACTGAACCCGAGTCCAGGGGAGCGACTCTGTTCGAGGAACAGAATTGCGCCGCCTGTCACATCCCGCCCTTGGAAACCCCAGAGGAAAAGGAGGATCGCATCCCCCTCGATAATCTGGATGAAAAATGGAAGCCTTCCGCACTCGTGGATTTCCTTCAAAACCCCGATAAACATTACCGATGGATCAAGATGCCGGACTTCGGATTCAATCCGCAGGAGGCGGAATCCCTCGCCGCCTATCTCCTGTCGGCCACACACAGGGTCGAGGTCTTTCCTTTGACCTTTCGGCAAGATGTCGGTCAGGGAAGGGAACTTGTTAAGGAACACCAATGCCTTCAATGCCACACCACAGAAACTCCACCCTCAACACAAGGAACACCACCCTCAACACAAGAAAACCCACCCCCTAAACCCCTCCCCTCATTGAGGGGAGGGGGGACAACTATTCCCCCTCTCCGCATCGCGGGGAGGGGGTTAGGGGGTGGGGTTCCGTCCCGGGGAGGGGTTACCTCCGCCGTCGGCTGTCTCGCGGCTTCCGCTGAGGCGAGAGGTTATGCCCCCGACTTCCACCTCTCCGAAGATGAGCGCGAGGGTCTCACCCTCTTCCTGGAGGAGAGCCTCGACTCGTTGAACCGCTCTGTCCCCGCCGAGTTTGCCCAGCGCCAGATGAACCAACTGCAATGTCAGAACTGCCACCAGGGCGAGGTCGAGGAATTCGAAGAGGTCGGTTGGGAAAGTTTTGTCTCCCTCGGCGCGATCCTTTCAGCTACAAGAGAAGAACCCGAAGAAGAGTTCGAGGATTTCGAAGAAGAAGAGGAATGGGCCGACTCCCCAGTCGATGCCACTGTCAGTGAACATCAGTCGCTTCCGGCCCTCACTTGGGCGGGCGAAAAACTTCAGACCGATTGGATCGAATCCCTCCTCACGGGTGAATTGGAAACAAAGACACGCCCCCTTCTCCCCGCGCGCATGCCTTCCTTCCCCGCCGTCGCAAAACCCTTTGGGTCGGGGTTGGCTCGATTGCATGGGATTCCCGAATCAACCCGGGAATCCTCCGATGAGAATCTTGATCTCATTCTGATCGGGGAAAAACTCCTCCTCGATCCGCCCGGATTGAATTGCATCGCCTGTCATCCTGTGGGAGACCACCTCTCCACCTCCGGGCTACAAGGTTCCTCGATCAATCTCGAACATGCGCCGGCACGACTTCGGCGGCCTTTCTTCGAGAGACTCATAACCAATCCCCAAAGAGTCCTCCCCGCGACTCCGATGCCCCAATTCATCTATTCCGAAGGAATCACCGCGGCGACCGCCTACCTCCAGGGAGATGCCTCAAAACAGCTGGAGGCCATCTGGATATACTTGGCTTCTCTCGAAAACCCCTAAATAAACAGAACATTTGAGTTTTCACCCCCATTTTCCGATCATTGACAGAGAGGGAAGCGTTATTTATTCTGAATGTCTGTCGTTTAAGGACTGATTACAATGATCTTTCGGCCAAAATATATTTCCCTGATCACCCTGATTCTGCTGATGACGCGCGTGATGCCCTGTTGTTGCGGTGAAACACTGGGTGCCAATTCGCATGGGAACACCCTCGCCGAGACCCCGGAAAAGGGGTGCTGCCACCACCACTCTTCCGAACAAGAGACTCCCTCGCAAGGTGAATGCGATGGCGATTGTTCACTTTGCCACCCAGTCTATTTAACATCTTCGATCACATGGAATGACTTATTCTCAGCAGACCTAGATTCAATCATTGTTTCGAACGCCTATTTCACAGATTACGTTTTTGAAAGTGGATCGCCTTCAAGTCGTATCGTAGGGCACCCAAACCCGGAAGGGGTCTTTCCCCCCGGTTCACTGGCCGACCGCCTTTTTTCTTTACAGATCTGATAGCGGGCTGTTTGTGGATCGATATCCTATCAAAAGGAAAACTCATCGGGTGAGGCTTGCGCCCGCCCCTAACGAAAATAAATCAAGGAGAAATCCGATGAAACATAGAATATCCCTTACGACTTTAATCGCTTCGGCTCTGATTTTCGCGACCGCCTCGGTTGCCGAAGAAGGATGGTTCGAATCGGGACCAGCCGCAGAGGGACAGGGTCAAACGACCGTACAAACCGCAGCCATAACCGCCCAAGCGGATATCCCAGCCCCAGTCGAACGGAAATACCATTTTCTCTTCATCTTCCGCGAACAGAACCCACAGACCGATTCCATGTGGCAGGTTTTCCAGGAGGCCATGAACCAGGCTGGCGACCGCGCCAATTGGAAAGCGGTCAACCTGAACGATCCCGCTTCAAAACCCCTCATCGAAACCTACAACCTCGGGAATCCAGTCACCCCGCTGGTTCTCTCCATCGCTTCCAATGGCGCGATCATGGGAGTTTTTCCCGAAACCTATACCCAGGAACAATTGCTGGCCTCTTTTGGGACTCCCGGACAAGAGGCTGTCCAGAAATCCCTGATCCAGGGTAAGATCGTGTTGGTCTGTCTGCAGAACGAGCGTACCCAGTTTAATCAACAAGCGCTTTCCGGGGTTCAATCTTTCATCGCCGATCCAAAGTTCACTCAATACGCCGACGCGGTGAAGATCGATCCATCGAATCCCGCCGAAGGCCCATTCATGCAGAACCTGAACATCGATCCGAAAACCCAAACCGCGATGACCGTACTGATGACCCCTCCCGGTGTCCCCGTCTCGACACTTTCCGGAGGGACCACCAAACAGGCCTTTATCTCGGAACTCAAAGCCGAAGGGGGTTGCGGTCCAAACTGCCAGTGCCTGGAAAGTGTTCCGACCGGCGGCGACAGCAAGCCAGTCTTGTCGAAATTCTTCAACAAGATTTCTGGAAAGTTTCGGACCTCTGGTTAGAACATTTTTCACAACGAATAAACTTCGGGAGAAGGGGAGGGAGAAATCCTTCCCCTTTTCTACTTGTGCTCCCGGTAGGGCGGGATGACTCGAGCGCTTAAGAGGACTGGGCAGATGATTACCCCTCATACACGATGATCGGAGGCACACGATGTCCAAAATCGATGATATCATCCAGACCCTGGCTCTTCAGCCGCATCCCTGCGAGGGCGGTCACTTCGTGGAGACCTACCGTTCTCCGGATATTATCTCTAAAGCTGGTCTCCCAAATAGGTATTCAACGGATCGCAACAGCTCCACTGCCATCTATTATCTTCTCACTCCGGGAACCTTCTCCGAATTACATCGCCTTCCAACCGACGAGATCTTTCACTTTTACCTCGGCGATCCGGTCGACATGCTGCAACTTCACCCCGATGGATTGTCACAACAGATTGTGATTGGAAACGATCTCTTCGATGGACAGAACCCTCAGGTGCTCGTCCCTCAGAATGTCTGGCAGGGCGCTTTTCTTCGGGATGGAGGCGAGTTCGCGTTGCTTGGATGTACTGTGGCACCAGGGTTCGATTACGCGGATTACCAATCGGGCAAACGCTCCGACTTGAACTCGCAGTACCCTGACCAAAAAGAATGGATTGAAAGACTGACTCACCCAGAGGGTTGAGCGATGGGCTAACGGTCTTCCGCCCAGGCCAACGCGGCTCGGACAGCCCGTTGCCATCCAGAATACAACTCCTCACGTTGAACCTCCTTCATCTGAGGCTCGAAGATTCGGTCGACCTTCCACAGTTTTCGGATCTCGTCGAAGTCTTTCCAGTATCCAACCGCCAACCCCGCCGCGAAGGCGGCACCGAGCGCGGTTGTCTCCTGAACTACCGGTCGGACAACCGGAAACCCTAATGCATCGCTCTGAATCTGACAGAGAAGGTTGTTCTTGACCGCGCCCCCATCCACTTTAAGGGAAGGCGATTCATCAGACCGATTGGCGGGCATCGCTTCGATCAAATCTCGAGTTTGAAAGGCCATCGATTCCAGCGTGGCTCGCACCAAATGCGCCTTGGAGGTCCCCCGGGTCAACCCAACAATCATTCCGCGGGCATGAGGGTTCCAATGGGGTGCTCCCAAACCGGCGAAACCCGGAACCAGAAACACCCCGTCGCTGCTTTCCACCGATCGTGCGAGATCTTCTGTTTCATCGGCGGACTCGATGAGTTGTAACTCGTCACGGAGCCACTGGACCGCAGCCCCTGTGACAAAGATCGACCCTTCCAGTGCATACTTGGCCGGCTCCCCTTCCCGCTGGTAGGCAACCGTAGTCAACAATCCAGTTTCCGAATGGATGATCTCCTCTCCCGTGTTCAACACCAGAAAGGATCCCGTCCCATAAGTGTTTTTCTTGTCGCCTTCTCCAAATCCCGATTGACCGAACAAGGCAGCCTGCTGGTCTCCGAGTATTCCACACACTGGAATCTTTCGATTCGATTCTGGTGGGGACCATTCGCCATAAACCTCGGATGAACTCCGGATCTCGGGGAGAATCTCCCTTGGGATTTCGAAAAGACTCAGCAGTTCGTCATCCCAGTCCAGCGTCTCCAGGTTCATCAAGAGTGTCCTCGAGGCATTGGTCACATCGGTCAAATGTTTCTCCGTTAGGTTCCAAACCAACCAGGAATCGATCGTTCCGAACCTCAGCGCGCCCTCTTTCGCTTTTCTTTTCAAGTCCGAATCTTGATCGAGTATCCAGGCGGCTTTGGTTGCCGAAAAATAAGGATCGAGAGGGAGCCCTGTCTTAGTTCGAACACCCCCTTCTTTCCCCTCCAACTTTAGCCGGTCGCAAACATCGGCGGTTCTTCGGTCCTGCCACACAATAGCGGGGTGAACGGGTTTTCCGGATTGACTGTCCCAGAGGAGCGTTGTCTCGCGTTGGTTAGTGATCCCGATACCGACCACTTGCTCCCAGCTGCACTCTGAGTCTTTCAGGCATTGTTGAATCACTTCGAGTGTATTGTCCCAGATTTCCATCGGGTCGTGTTCGACCCACCCGGGCTGGGGGTAATACTGTTTATGTTCTTTGTAGGCGGACGCGACCTGAAGGCCTTCATGGTTGAATAGGATAAAACGGGTCCCGGTCGTTCCTTGGTCGATGGCCCCGATAAGCTTTTCACGATTCTCCGACATGGGGTGAACCCTCCTATTCCTCGCGGTTCAACGTCTTCAGGGTGAGTCCTTGAATGTTTCTTTTCTCCCCTACCGCGGGGCCAAAGACTAATCTGAATAGATATCCGATGACGAAACAAGTAACCGCACCAATGGTAGCGTACATGAAGAAATGGATTTCAGTGTAGGCCTGAACGTAATAAACCACAAAGGCGCTTGAAATGGCCCCGATGAGCGCCCCGACCCCATTTGCCCTCTGGGTAAATATCCCAAGCGAAAAAAGTCCGGTCAACCCGCCACCGATCAAACCGAGGATGCGGATGTAAAGATCGAGAAGCGAACGAATATTGAAGGGTTCGATCGCCAGCGCCGTACTTGTCCCGACAACTCCGAAGAAGATCGTGAGACCGCGAGCCAGGTTGAGCGCGAACCTCTCCTCCACATTCTTTTTGAACCTTCGGTAGTAATCGGTCACCACCACTGTCGACAAGCTGTTAAGGCTGCTATCGAGAGAGGACATCGACGCTGCGAAGATCCCAGCGAGAACCAGTCCCGCGAGTCCGGCCGGGAGGTTTTGGACAATGAACAGGGGGAGAGTGGCATCGGTCTTCAATGTCGGATCGAGGTCACCAGGATTCTGTTGGTAGAAGATATAGAGGGCCGACCCCAGTAGACAGAAAGTCAGCGTTGCGGGGAAGGTCATGAAAGCGTTGGTCCAGATCGCCTGACGCGCTTTTTTCTCACTGGGGGTTGTCAGGTATCTCTGAATGACCGTTTGGTCCGAACAGTACGGGACCGCGCTGGCGACGAACTGTCCGATAATCACCACCCAAACCGAGGCGATCGTGTGGTCCAACCGCCAGTTGAACATGTGAAGTTTGTCTTGGTCGTAGGCTTCGGAAAGCAGGCTGGAAAAACCACCCTCCACTTCGGAACCGATGACTCCGAGACAAAGGAGGGCGCCCCCCATCAAGACAAAAACCTGTGCCACGTCGGTCCAAATCACAGCTGCCATTCCGCCGAGGAATGTGTAGATCGTGCTGAGGTTTCCCATTGCCAGATGACAATAGTTGATGTCCACACCAGTGGCGGCCGAAAGCGCGAGGGCCGGCAGAA
>JAJDBZ010000367.1 GCA_029261095.1 Candidatus Omnitrophota bacterium
TATCTGCCCATCGCAAAGCGGAATTCCTGCTCCGGGAACTGGACGGGTTTGAGGACCTGGGCCCGGTATGGGAAGCCATCTATAAACCGATTAATGACGCCGCCAATAAAGCTGAAATCCTTCGCGAAGACGCCGTTGTGAAAATGAAGGACCTGTTCAAGCTTTACCATGGGGATGGGCTTCTGAACCGCCGGCACTTTATTGCAGAAATAAACGACAGCCTGTCAAAAGAGGCCATCGTTTCCGTCGCTCTGAACACCGGCAACGCCGATAATCTGGATCGTATTGTATCGGGTTATGGATGGTCAGATGCTCAACTTGACGCGGTTTTATCGCGGCTCAATGATCAGGACTGGGATTTTGTGCAAGCGACGTGGGATTATGTGGATACGTTCTGGCCTGAAATAGCCTCCCTTGAGGAGCGGCTAACCGGTGTTGCACCGACGAAAGTCGAACCACTGCCGTTTGATACGCCATCGGGGCGGCGTATGGCCGGCGGATATTACCCGATTAAATATGATCCGGCGGCGACACCGGAAGCGGCGAGGGATTCTGTCGATGACATTTATAAAGATCTGATTTCGGGTGGCTGGAGTCGTGCAGCAACAAAACACGGTCATACCAAGGCGCGGGCCAGTGGTGGCGGCAATCGCAAAATCCTGTTGTCCCTGGAAGTCATCCCGCAACACATCGAACAGGTTATCCAGGATGTCTCCTACAGAGAAGCAATCAACCATGTCGACCGGGTCATTAAATCTCGACCGGTACAGGATGCCATCGTCGCGACCAAAGGGCAGCCGGCCTATGAAGAACTGACACCCTGGGTAAAGGATGTGGCAACCAATGATGTGGCGGCCGACCCGCTGGTTTTGGCACCGATGTTCAAACATCTCAGGGCAGGGCTCTCAATTGCTGAAATGGGTTTGTCGATCCGGACCGCCTTTGTCCAGCCCCTGGGCCTAACCCAGACCATGGTAAGGCTTGGAGAAGCGAAGACGCTGGCGGCTTTCGGCAAATACCTTTTCAACGGCGCGCATCTGTCTCAGGCGACGAAGACGGCAAAGGAAAAATCCGTATTTATGCGCAACCGCTCAAAGCTGTTTGATCGGGACGTTGCCGACCAGGTCCGGAGGTTAAAATCCGGACCACTGACCGACGCCAAAGTGTTGTATTTTTCGATGATCGCCAAAATGGACGAAATGGTTTCAGTGCCGGCTTGGACGGCAGGATATGACGAAGCCATGGGTCGATGGGGGGATGAGGCAAAAGCGGTTGATTTTGCTGACAGCATTGTCCGGCAAACCCAGTCTTCTGGCCATGTCAAAGATTTGGCGCGGATACAAAGGGGATCGGAGGCGAATAAGTTTTTCACCGCGTTTTATTCGTTCTTCTCGGTGTTCCATAACATGGCCGTCGACGCCGTAAAACAAACCGGTCAGAAAAAAGGTGTACATAAAAAGGCGTTCCATCTGGCGAGACAAGCCACCTGGTTGGTCCTGGTTCCTGCCATTGCAAACGAAGTGCTTTTAAACGGTGTCTTGGGTGGTGATGAGGATGACGAGGAAAAAGCGATTAAAGTGGCGAAGGCGATTGGAATGTATGCAGGATCCGGCTTCGTCGTTGGGCGCGATGTTGCAAGTTTTCTTGGCTCAGATTTTGGGTATCGTTTCGCGCCAATCGGCCGCACGATCGATACCATACTCAATGCTGGCCCAAGTCTCGTTGAGGGGATTGCAAATCCGGAGGAGTTTAACCGGGCGGACGCTCGAAACATCCTAATGGGCATTGGCTATGGTGCCCAACTGCCTACCCGTCAAGCCTGGCGAACCCTTGACTATCTCTATCAATATTCGGACGGAAATGTGGGCGAGTTCAGTTTGCAGTCGGCGTTTATCACCGGATACAAACGGTAATCTTTACCCCAGAGTTTTTAAAACCATCCCGCTTCGGCGGGTTTTTTATTGAGGTCATTCCATGACAATTACAAATCCTACTATCCGGTTATCGACCAACGGTGATGGGGTGACAGCTGTTTATCCGGTCAGTTTTCCGTTTTATGAAGAAACGGATCTGGTTATCGTCCTTATCGCTGCGGATGACACGGAAACCATTCAGACCTTGACCACGCATTACACGGTTACCGGTGGCGAGGGATCGACGGGTTCAATCACTATGGTAACGGCACCCGCCGCGGGTGAACGTCTTGTCAGATACAGAGTGTCACCGTTAACCCAGGAAACCGATTACGCCGAAGGCGATGCCTTTCCGGCGGACAGTCACGAAGCGGCGCTCGACCGGTTGACCATGCAGAACCAGGAGCAGGCGGATAAACTAGATCGCTCCCTGTCGCTTTCCGAGACGTCGGAGGTCACAGGTAATGTGAGCATTGAGGAACCCATTGCCGGGCGCCCGTTGAAATGGAACGCGACGGGAGACGGGATTGAAAACGGTTCAACGAATTTGGAAACGATAGAAACGAACGTCGCAGCGGATGCGGCGCAAGTTGTATTGGATAAGATCGCGACAGCCGCAGACGTTGTCTCTACAAATGCGGATGCTTCGTCGACGGCTGCCGACGCCCTGCAAACGTCTGCGGACCGTGTTCAGACGGGATTGGACCGGGTTGCTACTACCGCAGATGCAGTATCGACCGCCGCCGATGCTGTGACGACAGCGGGCCATGCAACGACTACCACTAATAACGCGGCATCAACCGCCGCCGATGCCGTCTCGACTGCCGCCGATGCGGTAACGACAGCCGGAAATGCGTCAACGACAACAACAAATGCAATAAATACTGCCGTCGATGCTATTGCCACCGCTGCCGATGTTGTTTCTTCTGCAGACAACGCCGGTTCGGCGTCGACCAGTGCGGTTAACGCCGCCGCAAGTGCCGCTGCCGCTGCCGCAAGTGCTGCAAGTAATCTATATTCGACAATCGCACACGTGTCCGGCACCGTTAGCCCGAATATAGTGACAGATGACGGCACACTCTATGTCTGCGATACGGCTAGCGCGGTGACCATAAACCTGCCTGCTATCGGTACTTCGGAAGGCGCGCGGTTTGGGTTTATCAATGCCGGTGGCGCGAACTCGGTTACGATTAACCGGAACGGTACGGACACTATTAATGGTGGCACATCATTAACGCTGAGCGACGACACGCAGTTCGTTACCGTAATTTCTGATGATAACACCCCGGACAATTGGATTACTCTTTCTGGCAGTTCTATTGTTGCTGGGGATGGTATCATTAAAACCGGAGAAACCTTATCGACCGACCCTGCCGTTACATCCCTTATTCCACAAAATTCTCAGAGCAGTGCTTATACTTGCGTTTTGGCTGATGTTGGACAACATATTTTTCATCCTAGCGCCGATACGACTGCGCGTATATGGACCATCCCTGCTAATTCAAGTGTCGCATATCCTATTGGAACGGCACTAACATTCATAAATGATAACGGTGCTGGCGTTATAACAATTGCCATTACGTCAGATACCTTGCGGTGGGCTGGTGACGGTTCAACAGGATCAAGAACGCTTGCTGCTAACGGCATGGTTACTGCCGTAAAAATCACAAGCACTTCATGGATGATAGGCGGGTCAGGATTAACCTAATGGCTGGGACACATCAACTGCTCGCAGGAGGGTTCGCGCCTGATGGCGTTCCCGCTAGCTTCACATTCACAGATGTGACAAGTCAGAACCTCTCGACGGTTGTGACCTCGAACTCCATAACAGTCAGTGATATTAACATATCTATACCGATTACTGTCTCTGGCGGATCGTACAGCATTAATGGGGGAGGTTTCACCACAAGTGCGGGTACCGTCACCAAGAATGACACCGTACGCGCCCAGGTGACCACTGGAACAAACGCCAGTACAGCCTATAGCGTCACGGTGACAATCGGTGGAGTGTCAGACACGTTCACTGCGACTACAAAGTCAGTGGCACAGTTGCAAACGGATCAACTGACGGGTTCTGTTACGTACACTTCCGCAGCGCCAGTAAGTACAGGTGGTTCGTGGGAGCCATCCAATGGTTACGTTCCCCTGTATGACAACAGCATTACGACTTTCATGGGCATGGGATCAGCGGTTGCTACAGCAAACCACTGGATACGTTTCCAACTGCCTTCCGCCAAGAGGTGCCAGAGTCTGAAGGTTCGCCCGTATTCTGTGGGTGTTAGTCTAATTACAGAGTTCCACTTCGATGGGTCAAGTAACGGGTCCAGTTGGACAACGTTGGCATCCAACACGGCGGGTGGTTACGCGGACAACACAGACTACCTGCTAAACCCAAATAACAGTACATCGTACTTGTACTACCGACTGAGAGTAACCCTGAGCAGTGCCGCTGGCTACGACTTCTCACTACGTGAACTAGAAATGTTAGGATACTAAATGACAATTGTGACAATCTTGGCGGCCCTCTTATTGGGGATCGCTACATCCATCTGGAGGTGGCACGACGGTCGCGATGCTGAACTCCGTTGGGCGAACTCATCTTCGTACGCTGCGGTACTAAGCCTTGTTGCTGGTGCCCTGGCTTACGGTCCCTGGGTCCTTGATTATACTCGGCTTGGCGTTGTCGCGTTTGCTACAATATTTGTTTGGCGCATGTTGCTAATGGGGTTCGACGGGTGGGAGAACTGGGGCTACATACTCAAGAGCCGCGCCGCTCCTACAGCCGCAGTCGGTGTTGCGATTGGGATTTACTTTCAGTCATTCGCTCTGGCCGCACTCGCACTCTCAGGTCTTTTGGTCGCGGTAACTTACGTTTGTCTGGCCAAGCGGGAACAAATACAAAAAGCAAAACTTGGTCAGACAGTGACAGAATATCGAATAGCCTGTTTTACCGCTCAACAATGGGGCGAGATTAGCCATGGCTTCTTCACCATGGGGCTCGCCTTGATGGGCCTTGGGTAATGGATCAACGGGCAATCGCCGGCACCTCGAGATGCCAGACATTCTGAAAGGATAAATCATGTACCGGATCTTAGTTACCGTCCTTATGGGCGGTTTTTTATTGCTCGGTTTTAACCCTGCCCAGGCACAGGCAGTCTGCGGCACCCGGGCCGGATTACTCAAACAATTAAACCGCTCCTACAACGAAGCGCCGATTGCCATGGGGTTGGCGGCCAATGGTTCGGTGGTCGA
>JAJDBZ010000368.1 GCA_029261095.1 Candidatus Omnitrophota bacterium
CGGAGGGAAACGAGCAAATTCCTTAGCCGCCTCATCTCAGCATCCCCAGCGTTACCGCCTCGAGCGAGGTTCTCGGCTTGAACCAATAGGGCAAGTGCACGGTCGAGCAATGATTGAGCAGCTGGGATGTTTCCTTGCCGGTAGGTTGCCTCCGCTTGGTCGCGGGTGCGGACAGCATTTTCATAAAGAGTATTCGCTTGTGGATTGCGGCTTGATTCAACTACCACCTGAACCTGTGCGGCTCTTTGGTCGAAGGTCTCCAGACTGCGTTCAAATTGATCCTGTTGAGCGTGGGCAGTCTGGGGGACAAAAACCACCAATAGGGCAAATGCGAAGCCCGCCAGAATTACACTTACCTTTGGCCGATCCAGTGAAGGGAGCGACAGCCGAATCTGAGTGAAACTATTCATCATTTTTTCGCCCCCTTTCATTTGGAGGTCTTTCGAAAAAGAGCCTTTTCGCCTCAACAGAGCGGCGACAGGCTAGAAATTGCAGTCTTCGTGCCATGATCTCAATCTATCTCACCTGACCTGGAACCTGAAGAGCCCGCACTCCCATAATCGGGAGAATCAAAGGAATCGATTGATTTGGCTTCGTAAAAAGGGCCCGCTGTTTCCATGGCAAGCCTCGCAATAATCAACAAAAGCTAACCTCTCCGTTCCGTTCGGGACAATAGGGAAGGCCGTTTCTATCCATCCCGTGTATTTTGACTTATAACAGCTGGTGGTTACAATGTGTGGAGGGAATATCAGTCATTTCTCTTTGGAAGGGTCTAGCGTGGAATTTATTCTGACATTTGGGTTGTTCGGTTTATGTATGGCTGCAATGGCCATCGGCCTATTATTCAAAAGGAAGCCGCTCGTTAAAGATTGTGGGCTGGATCCCATGACCGGAGAGCGAATTACCGACTGTGCCTGTGCAGCGCAAGGAAAACCGAAATGCTTGAAGAAAAAGGTACTGAGCCTTTTCTCCCAAGACGAGTCCATGTCTATGGAGGATTGTCAAGAAGCAAAGAAACCACCCCAAGTCCTTAAGTTTCCTACAGAAACACCCTAAGCCTTGCCTATCATAAGGCTTTATTGTGCGGTATTTCCCAGAACATAACCCCACTTTGATTACCGCACCACCCGTTACCAACCCCTCGCAAACCATCATAACCAAACTAATTGACTTACATACGAACACGATGTAAGGTATGCCTACCAGAAACTAAAACACTGGTTCAACTGTCGCCTTTAAGGCCAATCAGGTAGGCATAAGAAATGAAACGATACTGTAAAACACGGGGTTTTACCCTCATTGAACTCCTCATCGTCATCGCAATCATTTTGATTCTCATTTCCATTGCACTCCCAAATTTTTTGGAAGCCCAGACCCGAGCCAAGGTGACTCGCGCCGAAGCGGACATTCGAAACCTTGCGACCGCTATCGAGTTTTTCCGGACGGAATATTCGAACTACCCCATCGGAACCGATAACCCAGACTCTGTCCCTCTCCCGGTGAAAGAGCTTTTCGAAGGCTATGGTGAGTATGCGTTTTATACCTTTCGAACAGTTTTCTCGGGAGATGGCGGAGCGACTCTGGGTTATTATGGCCTCCCTGCGAATACCCCAGTCGGAGTCGTTCCAGGTCTCACTACTCCCAACGCGTACATTGAGACCATCCCGACCGATCCCTTCACGACGAACCCGGGTTATATCTCCTACTCCTATCGTGAGGACCGGTCGCAACCGACTTACGGGTGGGTAGTGACCAGTTTTGGACCCGACATGGATGAAGGGGAGAACGTGGGAAAATCGACCTCTGGAGATCCTTCGAGAACTCCCCTTACTCCTTTGGTCGATGCCAGAGCTTCGGGGAGGAATGGCGACATCAGCGAAAGAGGGGCTCACCCTGGCAGTAATGGGTCAGGGTTCGCAGGCGGCCCCAAAGTCCCCCGGGGACTGCTGGAAGACCAACTGAAGTTCTTGGCTTATAGCCCAACCAACGGAACCAAGAGCGAAGGGGACATCTACCGGACCGGTCCCTGATCAATCCCAACCATCCAGACTTCACTTTTCCGCGACGATCCGCCCATCGTTGCGGAATCCTGAAGAGAGGGGCCAATCCTGTACTGATTTGCCCCTCTCTTTATATCACAATGCCACAGGCTCATATCGATTTGATATGAAAAGCGGCTTCCCATCTTCGGTCAAGTCTGACTAAATCAAGGATTTGATCCATTTTTCCATACTGTTTGGATTGGCACATGGGTTGCGTTTGGGTATCAGGTCTCTTCATCATTGAACCGAGAGCAACCTGGGTGAAACCCTCCTTTAGTGGGATGGCTGTGACCGGGAACTTTGGGTATAGAGACGGCAAAAATCCAAACGTGCGGTGGGGTCCCCTGATCGTCCCCCCACAAACCCAAATGCCCGATAACCCTTCGATACCATGCCCAAACAAAGTGAAGGGGGCCTTCCGCACAACGGATTTTTATCAGAGGTAAGGGGTCAATCTTTCGACCAGCGGCGAATCCTTTCTCAACCAATCCGGCCAAGTATCGATTTCATTCTTCTTCCAGATCGTTCTCGCAGTTGCGGCGGCTTCATGTATGTCCTCGGTTTGCTCCAAATCGTATAGATTGACTAAAGTGGTCAGGCTTCGCAGGAGCTCGAGGCAGGGTTCACAAGGAGGCGATTCCTCTATCTCGGAGATCCGCTCATCCAACTTGTCACGGATTCTTTCCGATCGGAGGATTTCTCCAGCAAACAAAAAAGGATAAACCGAACTCTCATTACCGTTTCGATGATACGGCTTCGACTTCTGCGCCCAGTCCGAAAAATCCTCGACCAGATGGCTAACCACACCGCCAGCCAAATCGAATTGGTCTCGAAGCGTTTTTTTGCTTAACGAAGATTCGTCCCAATTCGATCCATGCCACATGCCCCGAGCTACCACGGAAACCGCGAAACCCGAACTCTCCAAAAACCGTCCGAGCGGCAGAGATCGAAACTTGAGTGAGGCCCCGGAAAAACCCGCGGCCGATGCGGCCTTCATCCGGTCGAGCAAACAGGGCCAGAGAAAGGACGAAACTGAGAATCCCAGATGCCCGTCATCGCTAAATGCGCTGATGGACAGGTAGTCCTCTGCATGGGTTCCTGATCCGCCGCGTAGTGCGAGGAGGCGCTTGACCATCGCCTCAAACGGCTCATTCATTACCCACTCGGGGTCGATGACCTGGTGCAAAACAGAAGGAGCCGCCTCGCATTCTTGATGCTGATCCCTGACCGTCTCGAATAACAACGAATCATTTCGAATGGCGATTTCATTCAGAAGGCTACGATGAAACTGATCGTTCTCTTCGATGGGCCAGAGCGAAACACGCGGCGCGGGCTCGCCCATTCCTTCCCACATTTCGACCGCTCGGTTAGCCAATTCAACGACACTCCCGGTCCTCTCGCTGAGTTTTTCCTTTTCCAATCCTGCCCCCAGCCAATCCCACCAAGCTCCTCCGATGATAAAATCTAACCCCAACTCGGTAGCGCGAGACATGGATGCATCGGAAAACTGAATTTCAGGTTCAGAAAATCTTGAAGGGTTACTCGGAAAAAGAGTATTGATCCTCTGCTTGGAAAACCAGACTAAGATCTCCGGCGTCACCTGAACCTCTTCCAGGAAGACGATCCGATGGGTCAGCACTGGAACCGATTTCTGGTCCATAGCCGAAAGTGTCCAAGTTGCCACCTCGGGATTTCGCTCGAGTGAGGGTGTGGGCCAAGACCAACCTAAGAGTTCCAAGAGATTCCAGATCCCGTAGATCAGGCCACGCTTATTGCTACCGACCAGGACCACCCCATTGGGTCCATCGACTCTTGTTTGAAACGCGTCGTTGGGGGACTCCGAAATCTCTCCAACCGTAGCGGGAGTTTCTCCGTGGTTGAGGCATAAACAGTAGGTGGGAAGGTGATTGCACCCCCGTAGAACACAGGGGACGCCTACCTGGGCAAGCGAATTCTGGAACGCTGTGGTGGCAAAGAAGGCGGAAAGATTGGAGCGATCTTTCACCCAGAGGGTCAGTTCTTCACCCGCCCGAAAGCTAAACTCCGACATGGAAGAAAGTCTATGACTCCTGAATCACGATGTCGAGGATAAAGGTGATGCTCCCACTTTGAGGCATTCATCTTCATTGGAATTCAAAATCATCGACTTTGGAGTAACATGGGGTCACATGCGTTCCTTCGAGCTGGCCGTCCTCTTTGCTTTCACTTGTTTGGGTATGTCGGAAATCAAGTCCTCGGCCATCCCTCGAGTCGGGGACCGTTTTTTATTTCACCAAGAGACCATCACAACCGGGACCGCCTCTTTCCAGGACGAACCACTTGAACCGTTATCTCAAGACTTCGAGGTTTGGGGACAGGCATTGGTCTCGGAAATCGATGGGGGCCATGAGGTCACCCTGCGATTTACATTCGATCGCTTCGTCCTGCGGGTCTCAATTGGGGATCAAGGATCCTGTGAACTGGAGGTGTTACCCGGCAAAGTCATCCTCGATGGGACAGCGGTGTATGACCGAGAGCGAAACCCGGATTTGCCTGTCGGATTGCTCGACCTGCTGATCAACGAGGAGATTGGGGTAAAGCTCGATCCGCAATCTTCGGATACCCAAATACGGCAGTTCCGGAGGAATCGATCGCAACGGAGTTACCTCGACCTCCTGTCGGTGGTCCGTGGAAGTCTCATACCCGCACCCCCCTTGGGAATCGAAGTGGAACAATCCTGGGTGGTGGTTCGGCCTATGGAATGGCTTGGGGGAAACATCGTCTTACCTGCGACCGAGACATACAGGTACAACCAACAACCTAGTGAAACAAACCCGGTCCGTATTCTTCAGCGAACTGTGGAAGCCCATCAAAGAAAACCAATCGGTACTCCCATCCGCATGGGCCTTCTTGCCACCGAGAACCTTCGCTTCGACGCTCTCGGACCCAATCTCACCGCCCCACCACCTGAAATGAAGATTCTCGATTTCGATTACGATGCCAAAGAAATCCTCGAATTCGATACTGTTTGGGGGTTCACTCGTAAGGTCGGATCGATTTCGGAGATTCGGATGACGGCCGAAGTCCCACCTCCAGATGGAATCGAGATGAAGAAGAAAGAACTAGTTTTGCATCGAAGGACGCTGCTGACCGTGGAGAAAGCAACCGATTCTGAGATGACTGGGGAAGAGAGGGAATTACTTCTGGGGAACGCTGCGGAACCCAACTGATATAGTCAGGTGTTTTGGGCGGCGTCAAGCAACTGAATTGCACGCTCAGAGTCCGTGTCGGCGACCATCAAATTGACTCCACGATTCATTTGGAGCTGGGGCTGGAACCCTCCTGCATCGTCGCTGTGAATAAAGGCCTCGACCCCTTCTTCGCGTAGGACAGCCGCGCCTATTTCTGCTTCCACTTCAGAACGATAGGTTTTGACCTTGACTAGATTGGGCATCTACCATCCTTCTTTCCGGGCCCTAGGTTGTTGAGGCCGTTTTTCAGGGTATCTAAACGATTGGGTTTGGTCAAACGCCACACCACACCGTTCTCCACCCTACCTTCCCCGTCCGTTTTCCTTATAATCCCTCGAAAATTCCCAGTCATGCGGGTGAGGACCCCCTTTTCTTTGATGGGATTTACTGAAGAATAACCAATTCCCAACCGCTCATTCTCGGCATAGCCGGGAAAAGGGGCGGGGTATGTGGTTTCCGAAGGAGAATTTGAATGTCCACTGCTGCCGCGACCGATATCGCAACGATGAAAAAAATTGCCTCGAAGGCACGTATCAACACAATCAAAATGCTTCATGAAGCTGGCTCGGGCCACCCGGGAGGTTCTCTTTCCGCGATGGATATCATGACCGTTCTTATGCACCGGTTCATGAAACACGATCCGACAAACCCCCGTTGGGAAGATCGCGACCGATTTGTCCTTTCGAAGGGTCACTGTGTACCCGCTTGGTATTGTCTCCTGGCCGATGCAGGTTACTTCCCCGAAGAAGATCTCATGACTCTTCGAAAACTTGATTCCCCACTTCAAGGTCATCCGGTCAACACTGCGATGGATTCGATGGAAGCGTGCACCGGATCGTTGGGCCAGGGGTTGTCGATTGCAATCGGCATGGCGATGGCGGCCAAACTCGATGGGAAGCCTCATAAAATTTACTGCATGATAGGCGATGGAGAAACTCAGGAAGGCCAAATTTGGGAGGCACTGCTATCGGCGCCCAAATTCAAACTCGATAATCTAGTCGTTATTCTCGACAACAACGGGGGACAAATTGATGGTCCTGTCGAGGAAGTGATGTCCCTCAACCCCGTTGTCGACAAGATGAACGCCTTCAACTGGCATGTGATCGACATTGATGGACACGACTACGATCAAATCATCGCGGCGTTGGAAGAAGCCAACGGCGTCAAAGACCAACCCATCTTTATCCGCGCTGCGACAGTCAAAGGGAAGGGCGTCTCTTTCATGGAAGCCAAGATCGACTGGCATGGCAAAGCGCCGAGTGCCGAAGAGACCGAGCAAGCCTTGGCGGAGTTGAGTGCCTAATCGCCGCGATCCGAATTGAAAGGTCCTTGGGAAACTCGCTCCTCTGATAACAGCGGGGTTAACTAATGGAGCAGGAGAGCCATTCCGGAGCTGCCTCCGGAGTGGTGGATGACCGAATCCATACTCCCCGCTTGAAAGCTAAGAGGTGTTGAATGAATCGAATCACCCAAGTCCTTGCCCTCGCCTCTGTCCTCACTCTCATCCTCTTAACAGGGTGCGGGTCCACAGACCCACAGACCCCGGCAGAAGAAACGTCCGCGGAGCTGACTCAAGAACAAATCGATGAACGCCTCGCGGCGCTTGCCTGCCCCGCGGACAAGATCAGCGTACCCGACAATCCGAGTGGTGGAACCTTTCGATTCAACTCGTTGGAGACCCCCAACAGTTTCGACCCGGCTTGGATTAGAGATACAGCATCTTCAAATATTGGGACCTCCATCCATGAGGGATTGGTTGAATTCGATCCTATCAATATGTCAGTCAAACCCTGTATCGCCGAGAGTTGGGACATTTCCGAAGATGGGCTGACTTACACGTTCAAACTACGCGAGGGAGTCATCTTTCATGACAACCCCTGCTTCCCTGAGGGCAAGGGGCGCGAAGTCGTCGCTACCGATTTTAAGTACTCCTACGAACGAGTCTGTGATCCACGTGTCGCATCTCCGGGAGCCTGGATGTTCCTCGATTTTGTCGAAGGTTCAAACGCTTACCGTGATGGCGTTTCGGCGCGACGTGAACTTGATCGTCGTGCCGGGGGAGAGTCTCGCGATGGGGAAAGCGAAGACAGATTCCGCGCAGCCGATGCGGCGCAACTACAAGAGTGGGCCAAAAGCCCCGATGAGGTCATCGGGCTGGTCTGTCCCGACGATCGAACACTGGTGGTCAGACTCGCAATCCCCTTTTCCCCTTTCATATTTCGACTCGGTCATAGTTTCGCCTGGGTGGTCCCCAGAGAAGCGGTCGAAGAATATGGCGATGACTTCTTCAAGAACCCGGTGGGGGCTGGGCCCTTTAAGTTTGTCGAATGGATACCCGGACAAAGAGTGGTACTCGAGAAGCATCCAGACTATTGGATGCAAGACGACAAAGGCAACCGACTTCCCTATCTGGATCGTATCGAAGCGACTCGTATCGAAGACACGAACTCCGAACATTATGAGCTTATAAACGGCCACCTCGATTTTCAGTTCCCCATTCCTCTCGATCAATGGGACAATATTTTCGATGCCGACCTCAACCTTCAAGATCAATACAACAAATTCCAGGTCCAGTGGGTGAATACCTGGCGAATCGAATATATCGGAATGCTGAATACCGATCCAATCTTTAAAGACATCCGTATACGTCAGGCTTTCAACTACGCCATCGACCGCGAAGAGATTGGCGCCACAATCCTAAGGTACCGTGCCATTCCGAACCGTGGCCAGGTGGTGCCGGGGTCGATGCCGGACTACCCCTCTGCGGATGGTCCCTTCGAATACGACACCGCCAAGGCTTTGGAGTTACTCGCCGAGGCGGGGTATCCAAACGGAAAAGGTCTGCCTGAGCTGAGTTTGCAATTGAATTCGGCAGGTCGCGACAATGAAAAGATCGCGGAGATTATCCAAGCCTATCTCTCAGCCATCGGAGTCAAAATCCAGCTGAAAGTCGTTGACTGGCGCGTTCATCTCGACACAGTGCGTGAAGGAAAAATTCCCCTCTATCGTCTCGGATGGATCAACGATTACCCAAGCGCCGAAAACTCTCTGATGCTTGTCTGGGGTAAGAACATACCCCCGATGGGCGAGAACTACGCGCGGTATCAGAACGACCAGTTCGACGAGCTCTTCGAGAAAGCTTTGTCGGTAACCGACATTTCCGAGCAAAACCGGTTGTTCAGAGAAGCTGAAGAGATTGCCGCGGCTGAAGCGCCCTGGCTCTTTCTCTACACGATGCGCCGGTTTCGACTCGTGGCCCCTGAAGTTCGTGGATTCCCCTACAACGCCGGCGACCGTCGGTTTCTGAAATACGTCTGGTTCGATAAGTCTTCCTGATTTCATGACCACATACATTTTCCGCAGATTGCTGGCCGCGATTCCGATTCTGTTTGGGGTGACTTTGCTCACTTATATCCTGGTGGAGGGGACAGCGGACCCGGAAAAACTTTTGCAAGGTCAACGCAGTGACCAAGCCTCGCTTGAATCAATACGAGAGAAATTCGGATTCAACGAGCCGCATTGGAAGCGATATTTAAACTTCGTAGTTGGGGCGGTCCAAGGTGACCTGGGGCGATCCCTCGCATTCAATTTCGAGGTTGCCGAAGAGATCAAACGGCGATTCCCCGCGACTGCGCTGCTCGCGCTCACCGCATTAGGAATCGCGGTGATCTTTGGTGTGGCGCTAGGAGTCATAGCCGCGATTTATCAGTCTCGGTGGCAGGATGGTTTTACCATGCTGATTTCTCTGATTGGCATCAGCTTTCCGATCTTCGCCCTGGCTGTTTTTCTCCAGCTCCTATTCTGCGTTGTGGTGCCCTGGTTTTACGTGACCGGATATGTCGACAGATCCTGGAGTTGCCTCGTCCTTCCCGCAGTGGCTCTGGCGACTCGCCCGTTGGCGGTGATTACCCGCCTGATGCGTTCATCCATGATCGAAACGATGCGAAGCCCCTATATCATGACCGCTCGTGCCAAAGGGCTCTCGAGGGCAGCGGTTCTTGCGAAACACGCTTTCAAGAACGCGCTCAACCCAGTCCTTACGGCGGTCAGTGGCTCGCTGGCCGAACTCCTTGCGGGAGCGTTTTTCATTGAAATGATTTTCAACTGGCCGGGAATTGGGAAACTGGGGTTCGATGCGGTTATCCAATCGGACCCCTTCCTTTTGGAGGGAACGGTCCTCGTATCCGCTCTAATCTTCATTGTCGTCAACATTATTACTGACATTCTCTATAGCTGGATTGACCCCCGTGTCCGTCTGACCCACTGAGAAACTGCGATGAGATGTCGCCGAACCCTTCAAGATCGCAGGAAAGCTTTACGATAATTTGACCGAAACCACACTCACGGACACCGGCTCCCCACGTATTGTGGAAGAAAGGTCCATGATGAAAGCCTTTCAAGGAAGCGCGCGGTCTGTTTAAATACAGTGCTATCGTGTAGTTGGTTGAAAAGAACGGTCTGAGATTTTCTCAAAGAGACCGAAAGGAGAATGTTGAGCAATGACGAAAAGAATATTAGGGGGATTATTGGTCCTAGGTCTGGTGGCTTCGGCCAGTCCAGCAGTTGAACTCAAGATGAAGTACGAGCCAGGCCAGGATCGAATCATGAATATCGAGTTGGGCCTTAATGGAGACCTTGATGTTACAGGTGCCGTTCCTATCAAAGGCACTGGAAAAGGGCGCATCGGAACGAAGATGAGTCTGAAGGTCCTTTCTGTGGATGATGAGGGTGTCGCGACGATCGAGCAATCGGTGACCGATATCGATATCGACATTGAAGCCGATGCGGAAACTCCTGATGGACCCAAGGATTGGAGTGTCGAACTGACCCCCGATGGAGGAACCCTGACCGCGCAAGGTGAGACAACCCCCATTCCAGCCGATTCGTTAAAAGATATCCAGTCTCAATCCTGGAAAATCAAAATGAACGAGCAAGGTGCTCCGGAGGGAATGGACATCGATTCATCGGAAATGAGTGAGGAAGAAGCTGAAGAAGTTCGGAGAATGTCCGAGTCCATCAGCAGCATGGTCGGCAAAGCCGCGCTATTGCCCGAGGGGGATGTCGAGCCTGGCCATGAATGGGAACAGGTCCTGTCGGTCGATGAGATCACCAAAGAACTGGTGAAAGACAACCCGATGCTCTCCGTTGTGGCACAGATGGGGATTCCCGATCTCAAGACAACCTACAAATTGGATGAAGTCGCACAAGATGGAGGCAAAGAGATCGCCACGATCAGCTCCAAGACTTCGTTCGATTGGACAGAGGGCAACCTCCCGCTTGGATTCATCAATGTCACGGTCAATCGATTGAGCATTCAAGGAAACACTTTGACCACTTTGGATATGACTGAAGGGTTCACGAGTCGCCAGACAAGCGATACGGAGCTTGAGTACGATCTGACCATCAATATGGTTTTTGGTCCAGACGGTCCTGCGGCTTATGAAGCGAAGGGTGGGCTATCCATCAACTCGAATGTGAGAACTGACTGATTATTCTTGCGGGTAGAGGGTAATCACCTGATTATCCAAGTGTTCAGTGGGCGGAGGATCCTGAAAAGCTTGAAGGATCTCCGCCCATTGTTCTGGTTTCAGCCTATTACGGTGCTGGTTTGGGATTGCGAAGAGTTTGAACCGGCAGGGGAGAGGGTTGGCGGCTAGCTCTAACAAGGTCTCTCCGATACCCTCGAATGGGATCTCTTCCGCAAACTCATATCTCACAATGGGGAGAGGAAAAAAGGGAAGACCCTTGGTCAGCCATTCGCCGAATTCCTCAATGGCCCCATCCAGATGCTCGCAAGTCCAAGAGACAATCGGTTGCCACCTAAGCCTGCCCGCCTCTACTGTTTGGATCGACCGGCTCGAAAGCGTCTCTCTCCAATGCGGCGCTTCCCAGGAGGGGGGCTCTTGAAACCAAAGGATGAGAGGAACCCCATTGGTCCAACAGGTATCCACCAGTTTCGAACTCATCTTGGGTTTCGGTCCATACTCGAGGAATGCAACTTTGGAATCTCGCCCCTCACAATCCCGGAATGTCCGATAGTGGATGACCGTATCCGAAGGGAACCTTGAGTCTTCGGGTTGACCCGCGGCAAGAGACGATAGGTGGTCCGAACTCGATGGCAGGTCCATCTTCTTCCCAAGGGCGAACTTCCATTCCACCACTGGATGAGGATCGAATAGCCAAGAGATCATACCGGTCTACCCAATCGCGCTTCCAAGAATATGAAGAGGATCAATCCTCCCAGGACAAATGGCCAAAGCGAGTAACCGTATCGCGCATGGATAATCTGGGCCGCGAACGATTCCCCTTCGCGAAAGGATTGAACCGGAAACGGTAAGAGTTCACTAATCTTAGATTCCGAATACAAACTCAAGTTCCCTTCACCCGGTTCGATGTTCACTGCAAACTGACTCGGACTCACTTGGAGAACGCGAGATTCATCGAACTCGACTTCGTAAATACCGACATGATCGGTACGCGAAAAGAAGAGTGCTTGATTCAATTTCTGTCCAGCAACCGCGAGAGGGAATTCGTTTCCCTCAGGTCCTATGACCTTGAGTTCTGTCGGACGGTCGTCTTTCCGAATCACTTCGAGAGGTATCTGACTTCCCGCGGAAAAAGCGGGTTGCAGCCCTTTTCTTTCCGCAATCGATCTCAATAACTCTCCCCAAAAGGCAAGGTACATTCCCTGGCGCGGAAGGTCATTCCATTCATCGTCGAGACTCGTCATCAGAACAGTCAGGTTTCCTAAACCGATGTCGCGCTGCCAAAGAATCGGGACCCCGCTGTTCAGACCGATGATTGGATCGATCCCGCCTGGGGTCTGTGTCTCCCCCTCGAATTTCCAACCTCGCCAAAATTGGACGCGTTGCCAATTCGACTCTTCCTGGTCCTCGAATCGATCCAACCATGGGTGTTCATAGTCAAGTGAACTGGCGCGCGCGGATTCTTCGACACTGGTTTCCCAGCTCTCGATTCTCGAAGGAAACCAGTGTGGAACGAGAAATTGATTGATGGTGTTTCTTGCAACAGGGCCGAGAGCGATAATCAACTGCCCCCCCTCGCGCATCCACGCGGAGAGCCCTCTCACCCACCTCTCGTCCATCGAACTCGGGTTCGCGACGATCGCAATATCCGCGGCTTCTCGGGTCACGAAACTCGGTAGATCCCAGTACTCGATCACTTCGGCCTGAAGTGTGGGTATGAACGATTTTTTGGCCAGAATACTGAGTGCGTTTTGGAGAAAAAGAAGCGTCCGATTTGGACCCGCGCCCTGGGACATGATCAGTCGTATGGGGCGAGTTTGAGGTAGTGTATAATAAGCGGTATTATCGCTATCGAGCACGTCGGCCTGCAATTCGATTTTCCCGGTCTCAACCTGATCCTCCGATCGAGTCAAATTGAAATCGATGCGGGAACGGCTCTCCGGGGTAATTGCAATTTCATTCGAGAGTCGGTTGTTCGGACCGGTCTCCACCGAAAGTTGGAGTCGGGATGGAAGATCCTTCCCATGCGGAAGTACTTCGACTGTTACACGAACGGCATCCCCGGGCTTGGCGGAGAGCGGAGTTACCTCTAAATCCGAAATTTCAACATTTGGGAGTCCTGATTGGGCCCCCAAATATCCGAAAAACCCATTCACCGTGTCGCTTCCCGAAGGCCAACTTGTGGGCATCGATTGGAAAGCGTCTTCTTGGCCATCGGTCAAAAGGTAGATTTCACGGTTAGGAAGACTGGACTTCACTAAACTGTCCAGAGCAAGTTGAATTCCTGTCCCGAAACTCGAAGCGAAAGGGGTTACTTCGGACCGTTCGATTGCCTCACGGACCTCCTCCCGATAAGGGGTAACCGATGCATGTGAGGCTCTTGTCTTGGACGAGGCGAAAATCGCGATCGCTTCATCCTCGCCTCTCAGTTGATCCAGGATTTCGAGCGCTCGTTCGCGAGCTTTCTCGTAGCGTTTTACGCCACCCTCAGAGGCACCCATGCTTCGGCTATTATCCAGGACAATCGCTATGGACGACCCTTTTCCCGGGGTGCGAATGTTTCCTTCCCCCGCCTTCATGACCGGTTGGCAAAATAACAAAGCGACAAGTAGGCACATGAAGGCGCGCAACAACATGAGAATCAAGTTTTCCCATTTGTACCGTGGGGACTCTTCAGCATCGATCTTTTGTAGCAACCTGATATCGCTGAACACAACGGTTTTCCGGTTCTTTCGAGTGAGGAGATGGATCAGGATCGGGAGTCCGGCTGCGAGAAGTCCAAAAACGAAGATCGGGTATAGAAGGGCCATGGTCGATGGATATCCTATCCTTCTACCAGAGTGGGTCAATCCGTTTTTTCAACACTCTATAAATAAACGGGATGAGGCAATGTGGGATCAGGCCCCATCCGATCCCGCGCGTCCCAAACCGAGGGCGGTCGAAAGGTCGGAAATCTGAACAACCTCTCGGTCACCCGTGCCCAAATTGCGGACTTCGACCGAACTCTCTTCAGACATCTTTTCATGCCAAGGGATGACCGCGAATGGGATCCCTTTGCGGACCGCGCCTTTCAATTGCTTATCGTGTTTTTGGTCTTGGACAGAAAGTTCGACATTGAACCCCTCTCGCCGGAGCAGGTTAGCGATCGTGAGAGCGTCTTCTAATCTTTCTCGATCCGGAACGGTCACCGCGACCCGAGAGGGCGTGCTGGCCTCTGGCTTAATCGTCCCCGCCGCGAGAAGCCCGGAAAATAGGCGAGTCAGACCAATGGACATTCCTACTCCCGGGAGTTTTCTGTCGACAAAGCTACCCGAGAGATTGTCATATCTCCCGCCCGAACAGACACTTCCCAGTGTTGTTTCGTGCCCGCTTAAGAAGGTTTCGTAAACCGTGCCTGTGTAATAGTCCAAACCCCGGGTGATTGAGAGATCTATTTCGAAGACCTCCTCAGGAACTCCAACCCGCCTGAGAAATCCCTGTACTGTTTCCAGTTCTTCGATTCCGGCAACCAGCGATTCGTTTTCGATCCCCATTGACTTCAGACGATCCAAAGGAGTTCCGCCTTTCGATTCTCCGACCAAGAGAGATCGAAGAGTGGAGATGAACTCCGCGGAGAGAGAGAGCTCCGAGGAAAGCCAGCCACTTAATTCTTCCCACCCTCCCTTTAATTTGGGAAGTCGATCGATCGCACGAACGGTCTCCTCGGCCGTTTCGCCGATAATTTGGAAATGATCGAGCACCCCCTGGAAAATCTTCCGATTACTCATTCGTATCACAAACTCTCCAATGTCCAATCGAGAAAAGACCTCGTGGATAACCATTGGGATTTCAGCATCTGCCAGCAGGTCGAGGGAATTTTCGGCAATGATGTCGATATCGCACTGATAGAATTCCCGTGACCGACCACGTTGTGTCCGCTCACCCCGCCATACTTTTTGAATTTGGTATCGGCGAAAAGGAAAGACAAGCTTGCCATAGTGTTGACCAACATACCTCGCGAGAGGGACTGTCAGATCGAAATGAAGGGAAAGTCCGGTGTCTTTCTCAACATCTTCGGGGACATTGGGTCGATAGAGCGAATAAATCTGTTTGTTGACCTCGCCCTTTGTGGCAAGGGTTTCATTGCGTTCCACAGCGGGGGTCTCGATATTCGCGAAACCGAAGAGCTCGAAAGTCTCTTGGATGACCCGAATAAACCGTAATTCCAGGAGCCGCTCCTCTGGCAACCACTCGGGGAACCCTGCTATTGGCTTCGTCTGATTCGATTTGGAGCCCATCTTGTCAACCCTTTCAAGTCAAAATCCTTAAAAACCCACTATTCTTTCCCAACCAAGGGGCCGAAACAACCAATCTCAAGACCGACAAGCGTCGATTTGGAACGTGATCTGGAGATTTCAATTGAAATATCATTTGAGTCTGATCACTTAACTAAAGTGATTTCAATAGGTTCTCTTAAGGTTAGTGCTCATTTTGTCGATACCGATAAACTAGAAAACCATGTGGTTTCTGATCCGGTTGATTCTCTTCCCGCTCAAGTGGGCTATGAAAATCCTAGCCCCTGTCTCTCTGCTACTTTTAGCGGCGCTGATGGTCTATCTCTTCTTCTGGCTTCCAGATGTGTCAGTCCTCGTAGAAAACCGCCCGGAGACCACCACGTTCATCGAATTGACCCGTGACCGGTTCCACAAGGCAGGGAAGACAGGGAGAGTCCAACAAACTTGGGTCGACCTCGAAGACATCTCGCCTGCGCTGGTGGAGGCTGTGCTAATCGCCGAAGATGATCGATTCTATCTCCATCAAGGATTTGATTTCACGGAGCTGATGAACGCGATGGAAGCCAACCTCAAGGCCGATCGGTTCGTCCGAGGGGGCAGCACCATCTCCCAGCAACTGGTGAAAAACCTCTACCTGACACCGGAAAAAAGCTACACGAGGAAACTGAACGAAGCCTTATTGACTTGGAAAATTGAACATTCACTGAGCAAGGACCGCATCCTGGAAATCTACCTCAATGTCGCGGAGTGGGGCAATGGAATATTCGGAGTGGAAGAAGCGGCGCGGGTATACTTCAAGAAACCAGCGATGGAGCTGACCGAAAGCCAAGCAGTATCTCTGGCGGCCCGCCTGCCAAACCCTCACGAGACCAGAGAGCGCCCACTCCAAAGAAGAATGGCCCGTGAAAAGGTGATCCTGAAACGCCTTCAGGAAACCAAACCGGGTTACCGTGGGACCAAGCGACCTCTCCTTGCAAAGCATCAAAAAGGTGATTCGAAGGGAGAGACAAGATTGCTCGACTCCAAATCATTGGACCGTATGGGGGATTTGGCCCAGAAGCAGGTGGATCAGTGGTGGAAGGAATTCTCGAAATCGGAAGAACCGGATTGGAAAATTCCCACTCCGGTTTCAACTTCAAATGCACGAATCGCCCGGAAGACGCTTCAGTCCGATCCACCCCAAAATCTCGCATCCGTGCGAGAAGAACCGAAAGATGGTGGAACCGCTGTGCCCAATCCCTCCCTTCCGTCCAGACCCGCCGCTTCTGAACCCGCGCCGTCAGAACGGGCTGAACGGCAACCGGAACGAGAGTGGAATGAAAAAATAGAGCGTCTTCAAACGGCAGCAAGTAGCCCGCAGGTGCCCCGGAATGAAGAACCCAAACAAGACCCCCCGGAGTCAAGAGAACGATCCCAAGAATTTCACGAGAGAATTGCCCGATTGGAGAAATTACTCTCTAAAAAGAACTGACTCGTCACCCTCTTGTGTGACCGCTAAACTCAAGCACTGCATAGGGAAGAAATGACGGCGGGCAATAATTTGTCTTCTTCAAAACCGCGTATCGATATCGAGATTCTCACAGTTGCTGTGAAACCTCGCCTTGGGGGGATGACGACCTGGCTTCATCAGGTCGCACAGGGCTTGTCGGATCTGGGTTGGAAGGTCCGATTTGTCGCGGTGACGGATCGTATTGAAGGCTATGAAAACGTCCCCTTTGAAGTGGTTCACCTCCCGATCCTCCCTCCGGACAAAGATCGTTTCCCCCTCGTCGATAAATGGAGACGATGGAACCAAGTCTCGAGTCTGTGGGAAACGATGGGGCTGAGCCGCCCAAGGATCCGGATCTCAGATGGAACCCCGGGCATTTTGAATTTCGCAAGAAACTTGCATGACACCTCCTCTATCCCCTGGGTGGTCCTGACGGGCGGCAATGTCTTCCAAGAGACACGATCGAATGCCCTTTCCATTTTCCTTCACCGTCGAATCCGATCGGCACTCAACCAAGCGAACCTTGTGCTGGTCGATGGCGAGGATCTCAAGACTTCTCTTCAATCCCAAGGAATCGGGAAAGAGAATGTTCAAGTCCAGTACCAGGGAGTCGATATCAGCGCTTTTCACCAGCCCATTTCTCCCACCCATTTCTTCCCAGAGAGGTCTGCGGACCCATCCCTTCGACTGGTCTGGCACGGGCGTCTGGCAGTACACCATGGCCCCGAACGATTCCTCCATATCGCTCAACAGGTCGAGACTTCGATCGGACGATTTGCGGGTGGCGGCGATCCGTCGCCTAACCTGAAAAGGAAACTGGAGGACCCTTCGTTTCAAGATTGGTTTCTCGGATGTCTATCACAACAAGACTTGATTGGGCTTCTGCATGAAGCCGATTGTGGCGTCTACCCGCTTGAGAAGATGGCAGGGATTCCAACAGTTCTCCTCGAGTCGATGGCAACTGGTCTCCCGGTTGTGACACTCAGAACGGGCGCATGCCAGGCGCTCATTGAAGATGGTAAGAACGGATTTATCCTCGATAGCGTCGCTGAAATGGTGGGATGCATCGATCGGTTGAGAAAGGATCCCGATCTTCGGTCTCAAATTTGCGACTCGGCTCGTAACACGATTCATGAGGTCTGGTCTACCCAGGCAACCACTCAATCTCTCGAACGAAAACTCGAACAGGTGCTCGATCAATGACGGAGCCACACCTAGCCTTTTTCGGGTCGAGTACCGCGATGGACGGTGGAAGTGAACTCTGTCTCCTTCGAATGGCGAAACACTTTCGGGAGAAGTATCCAGTCACACTCTTCCTGCCGGATGAGGGACCCCTTTTTGATGCTTCTGTGAACGCGGGGATCGACACACTTAGTCTCAACTTCCTTCGCTTAAGGAGACACCGAGGCCTCGAGTGGGTCGAGTGGTGGAACAGAATGAGGAAGGCGCGGAAGAAGTTGGCAGAGGAATGCAGAGCGAGAGGAATCAGTCTGATCCATTTCAATGATTTCATTGATCTCCCATTCTTCGGAGTGACCAACGACCTTGCGATTTCATCGGTGGCCCACCTTCGACTCATAGTCGGCAGCGAGTGGGTCAGAAAGATTTATCGCTCACGGGTGCTACGGTCGGGTTCATTCGTGGTGCCCGTTTCTCAGGCAGTGTCAAATCAGATGCTGGGATCCCATTCCAGAATACCCTTCCGGGTGGTTTACGATCCCGCCCCTGCCGCCGAACACTTTTTTCCGAAGAGAGAGACGCGATACAATCACCCCTTCCGTATCGTGATGGTATCCAAGTTGCTCGAAAACAAAGGGCACCTTAATTTCTGCCATGTGGCTCAACAGTTGGAGAAGAAGCACCCGGGAAATTATTCCTTCACCATGGTTGCCCCACCCTCTCCCGGCAGAGAATCCTACGGTCACCATGTCCAGATCGAAATCGACAAACTTCCGGAAGAGCGGTGTCAAATGATTCCTGGTGCTTCCCATTCCGAGTTGGGAGAGATCCTTCGCTCTTCCGACCTCCTCCTTCATCTACCCGATACACAGGATAGCTTCCCTGGAGTCGTTCTCGAATCGATGGCATGCGGCACACCGGTGTTGGGTTATCGAACGGGTGGAATACCGGAACAGCTGGGAGGTGGTACGACTGGAATCCTTGTGGATCCAGGGAACTTCGCATTGATCGTTTCTGAGATTGAAGCAATTTCCCATTCTCCAGACGATTGGAGAATGCTGGCAGAGAGTGGCATGAAAAAAGTCTCGACCGATTTCTCGGCCGAGACTCATTTTCAATCATTAGATTCTGTTTATCGCGAGCTCTTAAGAGTCTGAATCAGCGTGCGAATTCCGAAGTCCGCGTCTCCCGGATCACTGTGACCTTGATCTGTCCGGGGTATTGGACTTCATCCTCGATCCGCTGGCTGACATCTCGCGCTAATTTCGCCGAAGCGATGTCATCGATTTCCATCGGTTCGACCACGATTCGAAGCTCACGTCCCGCTGAAATCGCGAAAGTTTTCTCGACGCCTTTAAACGAGTTGGCAATCTCTTCGAGAGATTCGAGACGTTTGAGGTAGGTTTCGAGGGTTTCTCGACGCGCGCCCGGTCTCGCTGCCGAAACCGCATCGGCGATCTGAATGAGAACCGCCTCCGTCGTGTTCGGCTCGACATCGTTATGGTGTGCCTCGACCGCATGAAGAACCGCCTCATTTTCTTTCGAACGCTTCAAATGCTGAACCCCAATTTGAACGTGCGAACCTTCCATTTCCCAATCGATCGCTTTTCCGATGTCGTGCAGCAAACCAGCACGTCGCGCCACTTCGGTATTGGCGCCTAGTTCATCCGAAAGCATTGAGGCGATTCGTGAGACTTCCACCGAATGGTCGAGAACATTCTGACCATAAGAGGTACGGTATTTCAGGCGACCCATCAACCGGATAATCTCGGGGCTCAAAGCCGGTACTCCCGCGTCCATACATGCGTGTTCCCCGGCTTGTTTGATGGTCTCATCCATTTCCCGCATGACCTTGTGGTGGATCTCCTCGATGCGGCCCGGGTGAATCCGCCCATCGGATATCAGACGCTCAAGAGTCTGCCTTGCCGCTTCCCGTCGAATCGGGTCGAAACCTGATAGGACCACGGCTTCGGGAGTGTCATCGATGATCAAGTTGATTCCGGTGACCGTTTCGAATGCGCGAATATTCCTTCCTTCGCGACCGATGATCCGCCCCTTCATGTCATCGGAGGGAAGCGGAACCGTGCTGATCGTGGTTTCGGAAACCTCATCCGAAGCGATTCGCTGAATGGTGGTGACCAGGATGTCCCTCGCGCGACGCTTGCAAGTCTCCTTGGTCTCTTCAACATAGCGGTTGATCACCAATGCTTGCTCTTTTTGCATCTCTTTGTCGAGGTTTTCAAGAAGAAGTTCGCGAGCTTGAGCTTCGGTAATCCCGGCGATGTTTTCGAGTTGGACTCGCTCTTTCTCCATGATGTCTTTGAGCTCTTGCTCTTGGATATCAAGTGCTCGAGTCCGACTTTCAACCTGCTTGATTCGTTTCTCGACTTCGCGTTCTCTGTCCTCGTATTGGGTGGAACGTTTGTCGAGAGTGTCCTCGAGATTGGCGAGTTGTTTTTCGAGCTGGATCAGTTCCTGGCGTGTCTCTCTCGACTCCTTCTCAAATGTCTTCTTTTCTTCAGAGAGCTGCTCGCGTGCCTCGATGATCGCTTCTCTCCTGCGTGTTTGTGCCTCTTTCTGCGCCTCGGCGATGATCCGCTGCGCTTGACGATGAGCGTTTTCGATGTCGCGCTCATAAATGGCGCGCCTCACAAAATAGCCCACGACCATCCCTGCGATCACGCAGAGTAAGCCGATGGCTATAACAGTTAATGGGTCCATTGGGTTTTTATCCCTTTCGATTCTATAAGATCTATATTTCTCAAGCCCGATTCTCCGGCTTGTTTCGAGCCCTATCCGAGTTCGCGAAAGACATGGGCCAGCGAATCCACGACTTCGCTGGCGGTCACTGTCCTCGATCCTGCATTCCTGAATCCCCACTCCCCCGCACGGCCATGAACAAACGCTCCCAGGCCGGCGGCATCATGGGCCGTCATTCCTTCACCGAGAAAGGTGGCAATGATTCCTGTCAAAACATCCCCCATTCCTCCCTGCGACATCGCGGGATGGCCCGAGCGATTAACACTCAAGTGAGAGCCTGGGGAGGCAATCATGGTCGCCGGACCCTTGAGGAGAACTGTCGATTTCAAATTTTCTGAGAGAGAAAGAGCGGCCGACCAAGCATCTCGTCTGAGATCATCTAAGGATTCTTCAGCTGAGATCCGGACGAACTCTCCTATGTGAGGTGTCATCACCGTGGGAGAATGACGTTCTCTGAGAATCTCCCTTCCGGTTTCATCCGAAAGCGCGTACAAGGCATCGGCATCGATTACCATGGGACACTTAGATTGTCGGACAAGTTGGCGCACTCCGTCTCGGACTCCATCGCTCCGGCCCAATCCGGGGCCGATTCCGATTGAGTCGACGGTTTCGGCGAATCCGAGCAACGATTCTATCGATGCTGGTGAGATTTCCCCCGCATCGGAATCCGCCAACGGCAGAGTCATTACTTCCGGAATCGCTCCCTTGATTGCCGCATTGAGTGATTTCGGGATCGCCAAGGTGGTCAGACCCGCCCCAGTTCTCACTGCCCCTTTGGCCGCAAGCAGGGCCGCCCCCAACATCGATGCCGAACCCGCAACGATTAATACTTTGCCTCTGTCCATCTTGTGGACGGAGCGAGGATATCTGGGGAGTTTGTTTCTTCCCCAGTTCTGTGTGATCAGTTCGGCTTTACATTCCGCATCTGCGATGACATCGGTTGGAAATCCGATATCCGCCACTGAAAGGGTTCCTGTATAGTCGATTCCCTCACCGCGGAAATGCC
>JAJDBZ010000369.1 GCA_029261095.1 Candidatus Omnitrophota bacterium
CTCGTCACCTCGGAGATGGGATTCTGGAAGAGGAACCTCAGGTACGCCTAGGAGAATCTTGGCAGGATGGAATTGTCGTTCTTTCTTGGGACGCCGTGAAACGAGGCGCGGCGGACATCCGTGATGGCCACAACGTAGTCCTTCATGAGTTTGCTCACCAACTCGATGGTGAATCGGGAGCAACGGAGGGGGCGCCCGACCTCATCCATGTCTCTCGATACGCAGCATGGGCAAGAGTGTTGGGAACCGAATACAATCAATTAATCGACGATCTCGAACACCACCGAAAAAATCTATTCGGGAGCTACGCGGCTACCAACCCGGCAGAATTCTTCGCTGTGATCACCGAGTGCTTCTTTGAAAAATCGAAAAAATTAAAGAAGAAACATCCCGAACTCTATGAAACTCTCCAGAATTACTACCAACAAGACCCAGCAGGTCGGCTCTAACCCAAGACCCGGTCCATGTCTTCATCTAACTCCTCCGAGTGGAATCCATTCATCCTAGTTTCCAGGGTTGGCGATAGGCTTTGGTCACCATGCTGTCTGCTTCGCTATTATTAGTCACTCTCTCTGACTCTGGATTCCAATGGAGCGCGTCCTTGGAGAGGTACGCCAGGTTGCCCAGATGCGCGACTGTACTCACATTGTGACCTATCTCGATATCCATGGCTGGTTTTTCACGGGACTTCACGCAATCGAGGAAATTCCGGACATGCGCTACATGCCCCGCGTCCTCTCCTTCATGCTTCTCCGCCTCGACAGAGCTGTCTTTCTCGGGAATGACCTCCCAACTCTCCCCGTCGACAATTAATAGGGCATCCTTCCCGGAGAACGCCATTCCATGTGGGCGGTTGTACGGTCCAATCCCACCTTTCATTTGATGTTCCCAGATCAGGATAAAATCATCAAATTGATAAATCGCCTGCTGTGTGTCGGGGGTATCGATCCGGTCGGGATAGATAAACCTCCCCCCAGTTGAACTAATCAAGTTCGGATTGGGCGAACCCATACCCCACATCGCGATATTGAGTAGATGGACCCCCCAGTCGGTCATGAGGCCGCCCGCGTAGTCCCAGAACCAGCGGAAGGTGTAGTGAAAATGCGCCTCATCGAAGTCTCGTTTTGGAGAAGGCCCTAGCCAGAGATCGTAATCGACTCCCTCTGGAATCGTTGTTCCAGGATTCTCTGCGGGGAGGCGCGACCAATCGAGATAGGCCCAACAACGCACCTGTCTGACCTTTCCAATCTTCCCGGAATGGAGGTATTCCATCGCCTCTTTCATGTGCGGAGCGCTCTTCCATTGGGTTCCCATCTGTACGATGCGGTCACTAGCGCGAGCGGCTTCGAGCATTGCCCGCCCCTCTCCGATCGATGTCGCGAGCGGTTTCTCACAATAGACATCTTTCCCGGTTTGACAGGAATAGATGGTCGGTAGCGCATGCCAGTGGTCCGGAGTCGCCACAATGACTGCATCGAGATCGTCTCGGTCGATGAGTTTCCGAAAATCCCTGTAACCCTCCGGTTTCGTCCCACGGGATTCTTCGACTTTCTTTTGGGCGTCAAGGATGCGTGCATCGTCGATGTCGCATACTGCAAGAAATTCGACATCTTCCTGCTCGAGGAAACTCCCCATCAAATGAGTTCCTCGACCACCCGGGCCGACAATACCCACACGAACCCTCTCGTTAGCCCCCAATACCGTGTTGCCGATTCCCCCATACAAAGGGGAACCTTGTGCAGAACCCCCCAGCGAATTCCAAAATGACGTGCCCGCTGCCGCAATCGCACCGTGTTTGATGAAAGTTCTTCGCGTTTCGAGATTCATGAATGGTCCCCCCCAATTTCTGGTTTTCCCCATTTTTACCCCACCCTCTCTCTCAAAGAACCCCACTGATCATTCTTACCCGTTGTGCCTTGACCCCCATGCGGCAAGGGTTGAATATCTACCCATGTCCCCGAACCTCTCCTCAGAGGCAAAGCGTCTTACGGCTGCTCGCCGAATCTTCGAACATATCGCCGATGTTGTCGACGCGAGTTTCTCAATTCGACTATGGGATGGCTCCGTGATTCCGCTGGGGAAGGACGTTCACCCGGACATTCAGATTGTTATTGGCGATGCCGGTGTTCTGGGTACGCTCCTTCGAAGGCCGAATGTCGAAACCCTCCTCCGGCACTATGTGACTGGCCGCATCTACCTTGAAGGCGCCGATGTCATGACATTCGCGGATGTAGCCAGGAAAAACCGGTCGAAGTCGCGAATCAAGAACCTCAAGAAAGGATTCTTGATTAGAAATGCGATCCCCCTATTGTTCACCCCTTCCAAAATCGGGAAGGTGGAACATGAGTTCCGAGACGATGAGACCGGGTTCGACCAATCTCGACGAAACGAAACGGATTTCATTCAGTTTCACTACGATCTGAGCAACGAGTTTTACAGCCTCTTTCTCGATCCGGAAATGCAGTACTCCTGCGCGTATTTCACCGACTGGGACAACTCCCTCGAGCAGGCGCAGATCGACAAACTTGAGATGATTTGCCGAAAACTTCGGCTTGAAGAAGGTGACAAACTCTTAGACATCGGGTGCGGTTGGGGGGGGTTACTCTGCTACGCTGCCCAAAATTACGGAATCGAGGGACTTGGAGTCACCCTCTCCCAAAAACAGTTTGATTTCGCCCGAGAAAAAGTCCAACGCTTAGGCCTCTCCGACCGAGTCAAGATTGAGCTGCGCGATTATCGCACGGTGGAGGGGGTCTATGACAAAATCGTTAGTGTCGGAATGTACGAGCACATTGGAATCCCGAACTATCGGACCTACTTTAAGAAAATCCATTCGCTACTTCGTGATCGTGGGATTCTCCTCAATCACGGAATCACACGCCGCGCCAAATCGAACAAGAAGAAATACAGGCGCATCAATCCCGGAAAGAAACTTCTCCTCAAATACATCTTTCCCGGCACCGAGCTCGACCATATTGGGCATACAGTGGAAACCATGGAAACCTGTGGATTCGAAGTCCATGATGTCGAGGATTGGCGTGAGCACTATGCCATGACAACCCGTCACTGGTGCAAGCGCTTATCCGCGTGCCAGGATGAAGCGATCGGGCATGTCGGTGTGGAAAGATATCGGATGTGGTTAATCTACCTCGCAAGCGTTTCCGCAGGTTTCGCTGACGGCCCCATCCGGATCTATCAAACTGTCGCCACTAAACATAAGTCGAAGGGCCCTTCCGGAATGCCTCCAACGCGGGGGCATCTTTACAGCCAACCGTAATTTTTCAAAGATTTACTTTACTAATAATTATACTTGTTTGGCGCACCAACATTGACACTATAGATTTCTAAAGCGAGGTTTAAGTGTTGTCGAATGACCTTAAAACGCTTAAGATGCAGGGAACGGGATACCCTTCAATCGCTTAAGAAGTTTAGCGATTGAAGGTGTTATCTTGAAAAAGGAGATTCGCAATATCCCATGACCCCGAACCAACGAAAGCGTCCGACCCTCCGCGAAGTTGCCGAACATGCAGGTGTTTCCACAGCAACCGTTTCGCTCGTGGTTAACGGAAAAGCGGACCGGGCTGGAATTACGCAAGCCACACAGGAAGTGGTGCATGGGTCCATCAGGGAACTCCAATACACTCCCAATCGGATGGCGAGCGCGGTGGTAACCGGACGAAGCCGGATAGTCGGAGTCGTCTCAGCCATGTCTCGAGAACTGTTTGACACCAAATTCGGGCCCAGGGTTCTCAGCGGTTTCG
>JAJDBZ010000370.1 GCA_029261095.1 Candidatus Omnitrophota bacterium
GAGGAGCCAATCCCGGTCGACCTCATCCTGGTAGGCCAGGGTCGAATAGAAATACCGGTCCATCGCAATCCAATGGCCCTGCTTACGATGCGCGAGAATCCCTTTGTCTTTGAGCAGATGGTGGCTACGGTCCGCGGTGAATGCCAGTGCGAGTGTCTGAGGATCAAGGAGAAAATCTCCCCGGAGTGACTGGCGGCAAAGTTGCCCGAATGGTCCATCAGTTGGTTCGGCTGTTTGAAAAAGATTGGAAGAAGATACTCCCGATTCGAGCAAACGCGCGCAAAAAAGTTCCACCTGTGTGGTAGTCCCAGCCCCATCAAGCCCCTCAAAAACGATCCACTTGCCCATCGCCGACCCCTTGCCGAGTGTTGTTTCAATTATGCGTTTTTTGGAGGGAGGGGGAAGGTGCCTACACTTGGAGTCCCTGCAACCACCCGAGATCGACCATGAAGTACCGAAATGGAAAGGCAACTCCTTTCCCCATTGCCGGTCACATCTCGAAGTGAATATCTCCCAAGTGCATCGTTCCCGAGGGTTAGCGCCTTCCACTTTCACATTCCTCCCTTACAATGCACTCTCTTGATGAGTGGCCCATGAATCTGAGCCACTCAATTCTCGGATGGAGGGTTCTCTTACAATGCTTGCGCCACTGATCTCTTTAATTCTCATCACTCAGGCCACCCCGGTTGCCGACTTAACACAAGTTTCTGGATTCAAAAGCACGACAGTCGTCGATGGACAGGGCTATTTCCCCGTGATGGACAAGATGCCGGATGGGCGAGCGGTAGTAGTTCTGCGTGGCGGGGGTGGGCATCTTGGCATTGGCGGTCGGCTCGACCTGTTATTTTCCCATGATGGTCTCTTATGGCATAGCAAACGAACTGCGGTGGACACTTCGGCAGACGATCGCAATCCTTCATTTGGAGTCACACCTGATGGCCGCCTCTTGCTCGGCATTCACCATCAAGCGGGCTACAACGGCCATGGTATCTACGACACTGGCTTTGGTCTCGCACGGGATCTTCAATTTTATTCGGATGATGAAGGACTGACTTGGTCGAAGTTCAATCACCTGAGTCTGGGAGAAGTCGGTACACACTCGCCCTTCGGGCGCATTATTCGGCTGAAGGATGGGAGCTACCTCCAGAATGTTTATGGACCGCATGCTCCCGCGGTGCCTGGTATACCGGAACCGACCAAGGGAGTTCGGGATTATGCGTATGCGGTTCGTTCGACCGACGAAGGAGTCACTTGGGGAGACCCGGTTCTCATCGCCGCTGGACATAACGAAACAACGTTAATGGAATTGGAGGATGGGGCTGTTCTCGCCGCTGCTCGAGACGATCTCAATGGCGCCCATCTCGATATTCTTCGAAGCGATGACCGCGGCAGCACATGGACACATGTGGTTAAAGCAACTTCCAAGAGCCAGCACCCAGCCGACCTGATCGATTTGGGTGACGGAAACATTTTGTTGATCTGCGGGAACCGTAGCCAGAAAGAGAAAGACATCCGCGGAATCCTCTCCCGGGACGGCGGTCAAACCTGGGAGACCGACAAACAGTTAAGGCTCACTGTTCCGGTCAGCGGTGATTTCGGCTACCCGAGTGCAGTCGTGATGGATGATAACTTACTCATCGTTCACTATTGGGCCGGCGCCGGTTCCAGCACCTATGACGGGACCAAAGCGAAATGCTTCGCGACCCTGGTTCCGATTCAGGCGATTCTGGAGGCGGGACAATAGGGTGTCTTCGGACCTTTCGCCTTTGGATGCAGCACAGATTGCTGCTTTCAAAGAACAGGGATACCTGGCTATCGACTCGATCGCCACACCGGATGAGGTCGAGCGAATGCGTGATGCCTACGACCGATTGTTCGATGCGCAGATTGGCAGAGAGAAAGGAGACCACTTCGATCTTGCAGGTGTCGATGAGGAGGACCGTCCCGCGAAACTCCAGCAAATGCTCGGTCCCTCTCTTTATGCACCGGAATTTAATTCGTTCGAATGCCGCGAAACCGCGCTCGCTGCCGCTCGACAGATTCTTGGGAAATCAGCAGAACCCCAAGGTGAGCACGCCATCATGAAGCCCGCAGGCTTCGGCGCCGCAACACCCTGGCACCAGGATGAGTCATACTGGGATCCGAAACTCGAATACCACTCATTGAGCGTGTGGGTGCCATTACAGGAAGCCACCTTAGAGAATGGCTGTATGCAATTTATTCCCGGAAGTCACCAGCTGGGCGTTCTCCCCCACCGTCCTATCAACAACGACCGCCGGATACACGGTCTCGAAGTAGAGACACAAGTCGAAACCGCACGGGCAGTCGCTTGTCCGATTCCGGCGGGAGGTGCGACTTTCCATTTCTCGAGAACCCTGCATTACGCAGGTGAAAACCTCACGGATAAGCCCCGTCGGGCTTACATCATGGTTTTTGGATTACCGAGAAAACCTTTCCCTGGTGAACGTTCGTTTAGTTGGCTTAAGGATCGAGAAACAGCACGCGAAAAGAGGGCGGCAAGTGCCAAGTCGGTCGTTTTGAAGACAGGATTGATTCCTTAGGATTCAGATCTTCTTATTCTTCGCTCGACTCCGCTCGCATCACGATCCCTCGGTTCCTGGCGGCTAACACCCACACACGAACCATGTCTAACCTGGGGGGATTCAAATCGGCGGACTCACAATAATCAATCAACCGTTGGTGAAGCTCACTTGGGTCCTCATTCTCGAGTTGTTCAACTCGAATGATCCCTATCGATTGCAACATCGGACCATGGATCGAACCAATTCCCTTGTAAGAATAGAGCTCCGCTTCGTTCAAGATCAATTCAAGCTGGGGTTCCGGAATCGCTAGCGTAGTCTGGAGATCCTGCAGGCCTTGTTCGGTCTTTGATTGAAGCAAGAGGTGGCGGGGCCGGGAAATTCCCTGATCCTCCAATTGACTGACCAGACCCGAGGGAAGAGCCGGCAGATCCGTCAGGTCCATTCTGAAAGACCCAGTGTTTACCTGTTTCATGCAGAGAATGGTGATTGCCCAAAAGGCAAGCTGGAGAGGGACGGTCCTCCAGAATCGAGAGATCGGTGGAGAAGGAGTCCTGGCTAACGTTTGTCCGAGGTCTTTGGGGTTTTCCCAACTCTCATTCCCAAGATAGTGATAGGAAAGGACCGCATAAAAAGCCATTCCATCGAGAGCAAGGGCGGGAAATCCAAGAAAACCGAGAAGCGGCATCTCGAAGAGTTTAAAATTCTCCAACCCGCGGACCGTATAAATCCATTTTTGGGGGGCGAAGAAATTCATGCTCTCCCAGACAGCGCCACAGATAAGACCGCCTAACATCACCCGCGCGACTGTCCCCCAGTCCCTTCGCTCAAGGTCTTTCAGCAGCGATCTCCGACCATTGCGGTAATTCCATGGATCGACCATAAAGGTCAGGCTGCCCCAAATCAGGGGAGCCAGATAAGTGGGGAATACGACTGACAGAGTCGCCATGGTCACACCCAATCCCTGCCAGGCATAACTGACCCATGGAGGATAAACTCGAGGTGTCCCCCTCCAATTCTTCCAGAATCCGAGGACACACACCGCTTCATAGGTCTCGAACATTCCGATGAGGACAGTACCAAATGCAAACCAACTGAAAACATAACCAATGTAAATGTTCTGAAAGGCCCCCACATAGTACCAATTCTGGTATCGAAGATTCAGAACTTCGAACAGGTACCAAAATGAGATCGACCAGATGAGCATTGGCCAAAAATGGCGACGGCGTGTGGTCAGGATGGAGCTGCCCCTCGCCATAGCGCAGAATCCATCGAGAACGAAAATGTACCCCCACCACGCGAACGCGTAGAAGGGTTGCGCGATCCAAAGGATATCCTGGGATAACCCATAAACCCCGACGGAAAATAGACCCAGTCCGAGTAGGAAAATCCAACAACCGGTCCGCGAGGCGGCGACCGACCCCTCGTTCACACCATTTTGTTCAGTCACACTCATGATTAAACCAGGCCAACGGACTCACTTTACGTTATTCTGCAATGAAGTTTACTATACCAAGTAAGACTTGTGGAGCAAGAGGGATTCAACCATGAGATCCAGGATTCGAATAGAATCAAGTGGCCTTGAGCCTTCAGCAAACCCCTCTTAGGGGTCAGTTGCTCGACTTGGAATGGAGTCCAAGAAGGTCTATAGTTTCTAGGTTTGCAATTCTTTGACTGTTTTTTGCCATGAATCATGGTAGAAACCAAGGGGCTTGTAGTTCAGGAATGACGGAATGAAGCAGTGGAAAATCGCGGTGATGCGGAATGCTGGCCGCAATCCGGTCAGTTCCAACCGCTCGATGACGAGATGGTTCTATAACCTGATTGGGCGCTTTTATGATGTCCTATATCACCGTCTTATCCGGGGATATGTCGATTCGGCAGGCACCCTGATGGACGAGGTGATCGAAGAAGGCGACTTAGTCCTTGATGTTGGCTGTGGAACCGGACTCTTGACCTACCTCGCCGAGCCCAGGGCAAGAGGCGTTGTTGGAATAGATCTTTCCATGGGGATGCTTCAGAAAGCCTCCCGCAAGAAGTATCCAGAGCAGAACCTCCTATTCATTAACGGCGATGCCCTCAATCTCCCAATGAAGTCTGAGTTCGATTGCTGCGTCAGTGCATTTATGCTGGTGATGCTTCCCAAAGAAATGCGCTGGAGAGTCATCAAAGAGATGTACCGTCTATTGAAACCAGGTGGCAAAGTCGCTTTTCTTACTAGCCGACGAGAACTAGGAACGCAGTGGTTTTCCGATTCAGAGTGGGAATTGGGGCTGAAAGAGATTGGGGTTGAGGACATCCATGTGACCTTTGAGGGTGATGTCTTTATGAATATCACCGGGATCAAGCCGGATCCGGCTCAAACCGCCGCGAAACGCCGTCTGGCACCCACCGCTGGAGAGGAAATCGAATCTGCTCCCATGTACGAAACAGTCCCCTCCTACGCTAGCTAATCACATCGGGTCGATTTCATGTTCTTGCAAAGTGGACATCCTGCGGGTAATATTATAGTATTCTCATACTGAATAGATTCTATTATTCCGTCGCCTTCCCTGAGGATTCTAATGACCGCTTCCATTCATACCTTCCAGATTCCAGTTATGGGAACTGGCTTTACGATTGACACTCCACTCAAGGTTGCCTGCTATGGGATCTCCTCGGTTGTTTCCGTGGTGGACGATCACTTGATCGAGCGGATGAGGCGATACCATACGGAAAAGGCGGGGCTCGACTACGTTCCGATTTCACCGAGAACGGATGATTTCCGAGCCAGAAGAATCACCGCCTATTTGAACCTCATGCACCAGTTGGTGAACCAGCATGTCGATGCCATCAAGCACGAAGATTTCACCGAAGGTTCTGAAATTCAGAAATATTTTGAACTCTTACCCGGGTCAGTTCCGCGCCAGATGTACCATGAAATGGTCAGGTGCGACGACCCATCGATAAAGTTTTCACTCCAGGAGAACCTGCGAGAACTGGTTGTACCCGGCTCGATCGATGTGAACATCATGACCAAAATTGATCGGTCGCGAAAAGATGATCGGGGGATTCCACTTCCACCTGAATATTCAGAAGCGAAAGCAGCCCTCCGAGGTTTCGCGGAAAGCGACCTCAATTCGTCCGTGGTGTTCTCAGCCGGAATGAATCAAGGGCTCTATGCCTATGCGGCACAGTTCGATGATTTCTTTCCGAACGAGAAGGGTGAGGTTAAGAAAAAAATCATCCTGAAGGTCAGCGATTATCGTTCGGCCCTCATTCAAGGAAAATTCCTGGCCAAGAAGGGATTGTGGGTATCGGAGTACAGAATCGAGTCTGGTTTGAATTGTGGGGGTCATGCTTTCGCGACCAAAGGTCACCTTGCTGGGCCGATCCTCGAGGAGTTCAAGGAGAACCGCGATAACCTGATCGCTGTGTTACATGGTGTTTACGCAAAATCTCTAAGCTCGCTGGAGAAGTATCAGATCGAGGACCCACTCCCAGTAAAAATCACTTATCAGGGAGGTCTTGGAACAGCAGAAGAAGATCGGTTTCTGAGGGAGTATTACCAAGTAGATGGAACCGGTTGGGGAACTCCATTTCTCCTTGTTCCTGAAGTCGTCAATGTGGATGATGACCACGTGGAGAAGTTGTGCGCAGCGGATGAGAATGATGTCGAACTTTCGAGGTGTTCGCCGTTAGGAGTCCCCTTCTGGAATTTGAGAACTTCCGCAAGCGAAGAGCATCGTCACGAAAAAATGGAAACAGGAGCCCCCGGTTCACCATGCCCTCGAAAATACCTGGTCACCAACACAGAGTTTAGTGAAGACCCTCTCTGTCTTGGTGCTCATGATTACCAGACTCAAAAGATCGCGGAACTGGAAAAGAACGAGTCAAACAAGGATGTCCGTGAAGCGAAAATCTTCGAGGTGATGGAGAAAGCGTGCCTCTGCCGTGACCTCGCGGGCGGTGCGTTGGTTCGAACCGGCCTGGATCTGAAAGCGACTGCGGCGATCTGTTGTGGACCGAACATCAGCCACTTCGATCGGGTTCTTACACTCAAGCAGATGGTGGATCACATCTATGGCCGTTGTGTGGGTTGGGTGCGTCCGGGACGGCCTCATTTTTTCATTAAGGAAATTCAACTGTATGTTGACTACATGAAGGATGAGCTGCGTCGCGAATCCCTTGGCATGATTTCCTACCCCGCGGACTATTTCTCCGATTACTCAGAGAACCTACGAAAGGGAATCGATTATTACTCAGATATGGCCGAAACCATTGTGAACAAGGGCGAAGAGGAGTTTCTCTCTCAGTTGGACCGAATGAAAAAATCGATTGAAAATATTCGGCCGGAACCCCAACTCGCACATGCGGAAACAGCTGAAGAATCTAACTCGTATTAATCGATCAGAATCTTACAGCCATAAACGGTTGCTCCACTGGGGATGTAAACAACCGGAGTCCCGAGAAGCGAATCGGATAAGACTTCCGCCTGGCGTCGAATGGCCGGTATTTCGCTGACGCTGTGGAGTGTTTCGATGACCGGCATTCCCATCTCCAGACAAGACATGACAATGAACTCGGACATCTCACCGAGGATGATCGCTTCGGCGCCCATCTCGTATGCGGATTGAGCCATGTGCCATTGGTTTTCTCCGAACCCACCAATTAGAAATGCAAATTGTTGTATCTCTTTCTCCGGATTGCCAAATAGGCGGCAACCCCCGTATCCGAGGCCGTTCGAAATCTTTCGGTAAAACTCTCTTATGGTAATTGTCTGGGGCAGTTTATGGATTCTAAAGAACCTCTGCTCGGCCACCACCTCGATTCCCGGTAGCGATAAGGCCTCGACCGCTTGGTCGGGGACACCGTCGCCAGGGAGTGCATCCCAGTTGGAATGACTCCGGTATACCACTAAGTCGTGTCTATCGAGGAGATCCTTCCGGTGCCGGTTAACAAAGATCTTCCCACTCTTCGGACGTTCGTACCAATCGCTTTCCTGGTCGGGAAGCCAGAGGCTCTCGTGACAAATCAGGAGGTTGATCCGATGGCTGACCGCTTCCTCGATACAGGTGGGTTGAACCTGCCAGACACAACCGACTCCGGTGACCTCTCTTTCAGGGTCACCATAAATAAAGCCGACTTCGTCTCCTTGGACTGCGGATTTCTTCGGCGCGATCCGTTCGAAGGCTTTCGCAACCTCTCGAGCTTTCAAGATTCGGCCTTGGCCATCTCGGTTTTGAGGTACTCTTGAACATTCACCACCTCCCCAGATCGGGAAGACTCAATGGCTCCGAACAGAAGAGCGCAACACTGAATGTTGTCTTCAAGGGAGTTCGGAGGGAGGGGTCCTCCTTGAAGCCAATTGCAAAAGAGCTCCGCAAGCCAGGAGTTTTTCCAAGCGGGTTGTTCTAGCAAGGGAAGGTCTTGGGCAAGCGGACGTTCCCAGGGGCCACCCCGATAAACGACAAGCCAACGTTGATCGAGTTCGAGGGTTCCTTCCTCGCACTCGGCCCGAATGTAGTCGTTCTCCCAACCGTTCAATGTCGATGCATTGGCTTTCGCGCCCTCATAAAAACACTTTAATCCGTTCTCCATCTCCATCATGATGAGGGCTGTCGAGTCTCCCTGGAATTCCCCCCATGGAGGATTCCATGTAACTGCGTAAACCGTTTTGGCGTTGGAACCGGTTAACCCCCGGAGAATATCGAAATGGTGAACCGTTCCCTCCACCAGAAGGGTATCTGGAATCTGGTGTCGAAAATCGCCCCAACTACCGTATGCACGGCAGTTGTGGGTAAATCGATGAACGACATAATTAAGTCGCCCGTATTCTCCGCCCTTAATTGCCGCCTCCAAGGATTGCTTGTCTTTATCGAATCGGTGGCTCATGGTGACCGCCATCTTAAGCCCCGCATCGGTCACCTTGCGATAGATACGGCAACACGCTTCCATGCTATCTGCGATGGGTTTCTCTGAAAGGATATGGCAACCCTGTTCAACCGCGAGATCGACTATTTCTTCGTGACAAGCAGGTGGGACGACAATGGTCACAAAGTCCGGTTTGTGATCTTTCAATGCCTGGGCGGCATCTGTGTACAATTGGCATTTCTCAAGTCCCAATTGATCCTGGGCCTTGGGAAGAATTTCAGGATTCGTATCTACTGCGGCGACTGCCTCGGCCAGCCCGAGTTTCTTTAATCGAGGAAGGACAATTGTGCACCAATGGTTCCCCCATCCGCCGACCCCGATCTGGATGTACTTGAGTGGCGCAGGACTCATTTCAGGAAATCCTCCACATGCGGTAGGTGGGGCATTCCATCTCTCCTTCTAGAGTTTCACGAAATTCCAAGGACTCGGGGATGTCATCCACCTTTTTTCGAGAAGGTCCACCACACCACTGTTGATGGCTTCGCGGACTAGAGGTCGAATTCTTTCAGGATGGCGGGTCATTTCCAATAGAGAGGGCGCAAGGTTCTGATCTCCTTGCGAAAGCAATCCCTGGAGATGCGATTCCCAGCCACTGAAGGTCCGATACCTTGCACGTGGAATTTTGCCAAGTCTCTTCTTAAGGATTTTGTCCAGTCTCTTGAGACCATTCTCGGGCGCCATCGGCCAATTGGACCAAGGGGTATGTGGTTTGGGAATGAACGGGCTGCAAGTCACCCCGATCGTTCCCGTCTTTCCTTTCGGCTGGTATACCTCCGCGACGCGCTCGACCAAGTTGGCCACCGACTCCGCTTCGTGATGAAAGATGGCGTCGTAATAGTCGTCATCCTCTAATCCCTCGAGCCATTCGGGGAGGTTGATCTCGGCACCCGGACGGTCGGTATCCGAACCGTAAAACTCGGGTGCGATCAGACCCCCCACAAAATACATCTTCAATCGAGGCATCCCTAATTCGCTCGCTCGTTGTGCGACCTTCAACAGGTGGTCATCGCTGATCTTCTTACCAAGCCGATAGCGCTCGGCCTCGATCCCACGTTCCGGTGCAAGCGTCAAGGTCTTCTGCGATTCGGCGAGCAGGTCCAACATCCCGTCGGTCACTTTGTCGATTTCAATCGCTGAAGCGGTGATCCCCCATCCCTTTTCTCGCAGCCGTCGGCAGATTTCCTCGAAATCGGGATGGGAGGCGACCGCCGCCCCGACCAGACCCACCTTGGGTTGTACGGTCTCTGCTTCTCTTCCGGACGGTATTTGACGGGGAAGTCGGTCGACCAATTCGAGGATGCGATCGACCGCCACCGCGCGTAGCGGTTTCTGAGAGAGACGAATCATGCAGAACCGGCAGCCGCATGGGCATCCCCGGCTGATCTCAAACAAAAAAGTGTTGTCGAATTCGGTTTCCCCCGTGAGCCATGCCGAGCAGGGGGGAAACTCGTCCATGTCATCGACTCGGGCATACTGGATGGGCGCGGGTTGTTCTCCCTGGATAAGGGGTACATAAGCCCCGACTATCTGAACCGCTTCCTCGAGAATAGAGAGACGCGTGTAGCCCTCATTTCGCCGTTTGGCGAGGAGATCGAGCAAAGGAGGAAGTGATGCCTCCCCTTCACCCAACAGAAAGATATCCACAAATGGGGCCATCACTGCTGGATTCGCCGCAGCCGCGATTCCTCCCATGATGACCAATGGGTCCTGATCCGTCCGATCTCTGGCGTAGAGCGGAATAGGGCATTCATCCAGTGCCTTGATCACATTCAAGTAACCCAGTTCGAATGGGACTGTGAATGCCACGATGTCAAACTCCTCGAGCGGTTTTCCGGTTTCAAGGGAAAGGACGCGCTCATTCGGTTCGATGGCGGCGCGTTCACATGACCAAGCGGCGTGTTGCCCAAGGATCCGATAAATTTGATGAAACGCCAGATTCGAGCTGGCAATGGAATAGGGTTCGGGAAAAACGAGGACAGAACGGTAATCCTTCCCAAATGGGGACATCTCAACGAGCGGAACCTCAAAATGTGTGGTGGTTTTGGACATCGAGGATTAGTTTAATGAAGGGTGGCTCGTTTCGGTAGGTTGACCCTTTTTCTGACAAGATCTCCTCAAAAAAAATGGGATTTGCTTGATTTAATCGTTGCAAATGTAGTTGGGTTAGGCCATAATCGCTTTTCTTGTGTTTTTCTTGATGTCCTAGCCAAAACGTTTTGTCCAAAGGAGACAACGCATGACCCTCTACGATTCCGACGGTAAATGGGCGCTGTACTTCAATGTTTGTCTGATATTGTTCTCCCTGACCCTCTCATTCATACCGAGCGGTTACGCGGAAACCGACGAGAATCAGGCAATGCTTCAGACCCGTGCGGTCGCCGCCAAACTCTTGAAATCTCTTGAACCCGGCCAACAGGAAGTTAATTTGGGGTGTATGCGCCTACACGTAGAGCAATTGCGCGCGATGGCGGGAGACGCCAAATCCGGATTTGTCATGGAAATCGACAGCCCACCCTTCACCAACCGTTGGCCCGACGGGATCGTTTATTACGCCATCAACCCACCGGGGATCGCGGACAACACGATCGACGCGCTGGGGCGAACGGCCATGGGACGGGAGGAATTGATTCGAGAGGCCATGGACGAATGGGAAGCCGCGGCACAACTCACATTCATTGAAGTCCCTCTGGGTAATCCGGGTGTCGACAACTACATTGTTTTCAACGACAACGCGGAAGGTAATAACTCTCTTTTGGGAAAGAGCCCATTCTTGGGGCCACAAACTCTCAACATGGTCAGCTGGGACCATCCTGCCACCAAGGCGGTTCTCCTTCACGAGCTCGGCCATGCGCTGGGGCTCTACCATGAGCAATCAAGATCCGACCGGGACACTTATGTGGAGATCAAAAACGAAAACATCGACGACGATTTCGAGAATCAATTTCTAGTGAGCCCCTCTCTCAATTTCGGCGAATACGATTTTGGATCTGTCATGCACTATGGCCGCACCGCTTTTTCGATCAACGGACTGAACACGATTGTGATGAGGCCCGGGTTCGAGCAATTCCAAAACGTCATTGGACAACGTGAGGGTCTCAGCGACCTCGACAAAGCCGGTATGGCGGAAGTTTATGGCGCCCTCTCTCCCACCTCTGCCCCCGCCGCAACCCCGTCGCCTGGAAACTACAACAATCCGATCCAGTTTTCCCTTCTCATTTTAGACCCGATCGATCAGGGGAACACACGGTATTTCTATACGCTGGATGGGACGGACCCGACAACGAGTTCAACCGAATATTTCAAAAATGACATCGTCACCATCAACAGCAATACCACGGTGAAGTATTTTGCTCTTCAAGAGCAACATTCACCCAGCGTCATCGTTTCCATACCTTATACATTTACGAATCCCACCCCAATGGTTGCGACACCACAGTTCAGCCCGATAAGCGGAACTTATGGTCCGGGACAAATGGTCTCGGTCACAACGACCACCCCCGGAGCCGACATCTATCTGACATTCGGCCCGACAACGCCGAGTCAATCGGGATTCCAATACACGGGTCCCTTCCCGCTGAACAGTAGTTCTCAAATCAATGCCAAGGCTTTTAAGGCCGGCCACACGCCGAGTGGCGTTGCAACAGCCAACTACGAAATTCAAGCAAACCAGCTGGCACCTCCTCCGGGGTTCTATCCCGATCCCGCAGCAGACGAGTACCCAGGGCCGTTGGACGTTTTTCTTGTCAACAATTCCACGATCATCGGAACCGTGCTGCGTTACACACTGGACGGCTCCGAACCCAACAACACCGATTCCCCAATTTTCGATCAGACGCCGATCATCCTGACCCAAGACACCACGGTAAAAGCTAAGATATTTCGAGATGGATTTACCCCGAGCCAGACCTCGACAGCTAATTATGATATCGTTCAGGCAGTGGATGTCCCGATCATTAACCCCAATGGTGGAAACCATACCGGGTCGGTCCAAGTTTCTCTCTCCCTCCCCGCGAAAGGGACAAGCGGTCAGAACGCGGTGATGCGATACACCACCAATGGCGCGAATCCGACCTCTTATTCGACTGCCTATACCTCCCCATTCACACTAGGAGTCGGCAATCACACGGTCAAAGCGCGCACCTTCTACACCGGCTTGGAACCCAGCGAAACAGCCACCGCGATGTTCACGGTCTTCGACCCAAGCCCGACGCTCGATCCACCAAAATTCATACCGGTCGCTCGTGACCACGCCAATTCCGTCGAAGTCACTATCCAGAACTTCTCGGAGGGTTCGAACATCTATTACACGGTGGGGGATAATGTCGCGCCATCCGATCCAACGACATCCGACACCTTGTACACCGGCCCCTTCACACTTGGACTTCCTTCTGGAGGTGGAGACTTCTGGTTTGTGAGGGCAAAAGCATTTAAAGGAGTCGAGGAGAGTGCACTGGTTCCAAAGACCTATTCAGTTTTCGACCCGATCGGCAATATCGATCCACCCGCTTTCGACGTCCCAAGTGGGGTTTTCGACAACCCGATTACGGTCAATATCAATGGAACGACGACACCTCCCAATCCGGGGATTTATAATTCGCTGAGGTTCTACAACACGACCAACGGAACCGACCCGGTCGTTCCCGACCCACCCAATGCCGGTGATGACGATGTCAACATCTCCTCGCCGACTGTCTTGAAATCGATCGGTAGTTTCAATTTCTACGATACCAGCACGGTCACGACAGCCACCTACGAGTTCAAATGCGCCACTCCCACCATTGAGGCGATGACCACGAAGGGAGTGAACCAAATCGGCTCGGTGACTGTCATCATGAGTTCGACCACTACTGGAGGCGGGACCACGATCCGATACGCCACAGGCGGAATTGAACCGACCGTGAGCTCGACCGAATACACCGACCCGATCATGCTCGGTCCTGGCACTCATATCTTCAAGGCCAAGACATACCGCAACAACTTTGAAGACAGCGATACGGCTGTGGCTTCTTACATCGTTGATGAAACCCCCGAGGCTCCGGTCTTTACCGACCACCCGATGAATCAGACGGTGGATACCTTCATGGATGTCATCTTCACCGCCACCGCAACGGGTGTCCCAAACCCATCTTATGCTTGGTACTATGGCGGCATGAAGTTGGGTGGCGAAACCGAAAGCAGCCTCACCTTGTACAATGTTCAAGCCTCTCAGGCTGGCGATTATTATGCTGTCGCGAGTAACTCCGCGAGTTCGGCTACTAGCGATACCGCGGCGTTGACCATCAACCAGGTCGATACACCGACCCCAACCAACACATTGCCGCCTACAGAGACCTTCACTCCAACCGAGACTCTGACACCGAGTGAAACGCCTACCGGCACGCTACCCACCGCGACATTGACTCCGACCCCAACGGATACCATCGACGGGGCAACCAACACTCCAACCTTCACCGAGACGCAGACAGAGACCCCGACAGAGACGGCGATTCCCGTGGCGACAGTGGTCATTGTCAGCGCGAGCCAGGACAACACACTTTTCGAAGATAGTGGGAACATCAGCAATGGTGCGGGTCCTCATTTCAACGCGGGCAGGAACGGTTCGAATGGGTCGTTTATGCTCAGGCGAGGAGCCATCGCCTTCGACGTGGCTTCATCGGTTCCCGCGGGCGCTACGATTCAGCGGGTTACATTGACTCTGAATGTCTCCAAGGAGAACTCAGACAGCAGCCCGTTCACTCTTCATCCTTTTGATGCGGATTGGGGTGAGGGCGACTCGAACGAAGACCAAGGGATGGGAACTGCCGCAACTACGGGGGACACCACTTGGGTTTATCGATTCCATGACACGGTTCAATGGGCCACCGAGGGAGGTGTCTTTTCTGAGACTCCAAGTGCCATGACCACAGTGGATGGAACCGGCTTTTACGATTGGGGTTCGACCAGCGAGATGGTAGCCGATGTCCAGTCGTGGCTGGACAGTCCAGCGAGCAACTATGGTTGGGCAATCCTGGGCGATGAGGCGGGTGCGACCACCAAGAATGTGAAGCAGTTCGATTCCAAGGACAACGGCACCGAATCGAACCGTCCCGTCTTGGCAGTCGAGTTCTTGCCAGTGCAGGCTCCGACAGAAACTCCAACTGAGACAGCGACACCCACTCCAACCGAGACGGTGGACGGTGTGACAGAGACTCCAACGGCCACAGAGACATCGACTCCTGTAAACACCGCGAGTATCGGGGACACGGATACCAACGGAGACGGGGTCATCAATGAGTTCGATCTCTTAAATGTCCTGAAGTACTGGAAACAAGAAGTTGGTCCATGACCGGCTTGTCCTTTAAGAGGAGCGGATGATAAAAGAAAACGCCCCCGGGGTACTGATTCCGGGGGCGTTTTCAATTTCATGAGCGGTGTGATCCCCTAATGCCGTTCCACTTCTTCCACCATTGCCCGCTCGGTGCGGTCGGCAACTTCCTCCCAGGTGTATCGCTCGGCTTTGACTCTCCCCCCCTCACCCAACTTTTTCGCCAGGCCTGAATCTTGGAGAATCGATTCAATGGCATGAGTGAGATCCTCTGGCGATCCTGGATCGACCAAGAGACAATTCCTCCCGTGTTCCACATACTGTGCGGTTCCATCGTTGACCGTGGTAACCACCGGACATCGTCGAGCCATCGCTTCTAGAGGGGGAAGTCCGAACCCCTCCGACCAGGTGGGGAAAACAAAAGCGGTCGCGCTATCCATGATCCGAACCATCTCCTCTAAAGAAACCACCCCTCGATAATCAACCGCTTCAAGGACTCCCAATTGGCCGGCAAGTCCTTTGTAGAAACTCTCCCAAGAGCCGTGCCCGCTCAGTATCAGTTTCGCGGTGGGATGGTTCTTGATGACCTGGGAGAAGGAACGAAGAAGAACATCGGTGCCCTTCCTCCGACCTAGTGCGCCGCAAAAATACAAGACCGGATTCTTTGAATCCGAGTGTTCGCCGGTGATTGGTGTCTCGAGAAAGATCGGATCAACGCCGTTGCGAACATTGGTAACCGGTTTGCCGTATCGTTGAAGTTTTTGTTCGAGGGGTTCGCAAACAGTGAGAAGGTGGTCGACCCGATAGGGGGCCTCACGGTAGAGGAAGGCATACCTCTTTTTGAAGGACTCGGGAATAAATGTTTCCGGGTCCATGTGGACGGCTTGTACGATCCTCCCATTCCACCATCCCCTCTCGCGAGCCAACAGAGCCGCCTTGGCGTTGGGGTGAAAACCGGCGTGAATGATATCCGTGCCCTCCGGGATCGCTCGCGCGATCTGTTTCAATCCTCGAGTCAAATCCAAGAATGTTCGGATGAACTGAATGGGTCTTGTTTCGGGAGGCATAGTGTAAAGGTTGGAAGAGACTCCCGGAATCTTTTCCACAACGATCTCTTTGGGAAGTTGAGGAAGAACCTCCAGGTCGAGGATCTCGGGCGCCTGAATGGTCACTTCATGCCCTCTGGCGCTCAAACGTTTGGCCACCTGAAAGAAGTGGACCACTCCACCGCATACACGAATCGAGGGGAGCGAGTAAAGGATCTTCATGAGAGAGTTTTACACCCAAGACTGGCGTGTGTAAAACCACCATTCGATAACCAGAACGCCGAGTGCAAGCATCGCAAGCCAGGGCCAGATTTCACGGCTCTGCGGACGGGCGGTGGCGAGGGCTTCGATCTTCTCTTCTCCAAACGCCAAAGTTTCAGTTGGAGTAATTGCCGATTCATCCTCATTGAGGAGATTCACCCACCGAACTTTTTCGGAGCCATCGGGATAGAGAAAACGGTACTCGCCACTCCTCGCGGTCGAGGAAAAGAAGTTTCGTTGATCCGGAAGGAGGCTCACTGTCAACTCTTCGCCCAGCGGGTTGATCACTGTCATCTCTGTTTGTCCGATTTCCGTGTCGATCTCGATCGCTTCACCCGTCCTGAATACAGCGACCTCAGCCATACGGCTGGCACCGCCTTCAAGCCACCGGATCGAGTTGACCAAAGTAATGGGAAATGAATAGAGACGCGACCAATTCGATTGCACGAGGGTGAAGGTTGTTCCCAAGAATCTCCTGTCGCCTCGTTCCAATGAATAAATCAGGGGGAGATCGCGCGATTCAAGAAGAACTTCGAACTCATCGCTCAGTCCGATCCGATTTCCCTTGGCAACTTGCAAGTTTCGATACTCCGCGCCTCGAGTCACCGGGTGCGTCCGGTTCCAGTCGAGAACGATGGGGTAATCGACTGGCTCCCCCCACTCCACCCCCACCTCTTCCGGCGGAGCGGCCCCCAGGAACAGAACCCCATCGAAATCGTTCGGAAGGGTGTCTGGCGCCCAAGTGTCGAATACATGAATATCCGTCTCAGAAGTCGCTGAATAGGCCTTGGGTGGGAGGACTTGAACCTGTGTTTCGGGGATCTGGTTGATCGCCCTCGCAAGAGGTGTGAAACCGTTGGCGTAAATCCGAACCCGAATCGGCTCCGGCGATTCCAGAACTGCGGAAGCGGTGTTGTCCAGCGCGAAATCGTCTTCCACATCTACCGATACTGTGAGCACGCCCTCCTCGACCGATGGGATTTGGAAAACATGCGAATAGTTTCTTTCCTCGCCCCACTCGAAAACATGAGCGTCTATTGTCTGATTGTTCCATTCAAGCGACAAGGTTTCCGGACCGGTCCGATCAGGGGTCCTCGTCAGGTCCACAAAAACTTGAACACCCGCGTCATCGGTCGGTGGTCGGGTAACGGAGAATCTGGAGATGCCGACATTGGACCCTCCTTCGCCGATTTTTTCATAGACCGTTTCGACCGCGGGAGGGAAAAGATTCTCGGAGTCAGGGATCGCTCCATCGGAAATCAAGAAAACCTTTGACCTCTCAGTGTGATCACCGATTGAGGCTTTCAAAATAGTCATCGCTTCGGATAGATCGGTTCCTGTATCTACAATGCCCAAGCGATCGAGGGCGGAGAGAAGTTCCCCTTTGTCTTCGGTTCGCGGGACTACGAGTGAAGTGTGATGCCCAAATGTCAGCAACATCATTCGGTCGCCCGAACCCATCCCCCGAATCAACTCTTCTACTTTTCTTTTTGCGACGGCAAACCGGTTCGGTGCGATATCGGTCGAAGACATACTCGCGGATTGATCCAGGAGGACGTAATAATCCAACCCTCTAAGGGCATTGAGATTCATGGTGGGGCGCATCATCGCCAGGGTCAATAGAGCGAGTAAGAGGAGTTGGAGGAGCATCAAAGGGTTGGTTTTCAATTTTTGGAAAGGTGAGTTCGCGGTATAGTCCTCGAGACTCTGCCTCCACAGGAGGACCGAAGGGACAGTCTGTTTCTTCCTTTTCAGCTTGAGAAGGTAGAGGAGAATCAGTGCGGGTAGAGACAAACCGAAAAGGATCCCAAGGGGCGAAATAAAAAAGTTCGCCAACCAACTCATCGAACGAAACCCACCCTTCTCAGATAATCGAGAACCAATCGCTCTATCTCAAAGTCGGTTCGTGTCGACATATAGTAGATTCCTCTAGCAGAACAATAATCCTGCAACGAAGAGACATACGCCGCGACCTTTTTACGGTAAACTTCACGTAGCCCGGAGTTTAGGGTGACCTCGACCTCTTCACCTGTTTCGCTGTCGAGCAATTTCAGATGTCCGCCATATTTTGGGTCGACTTCCTCAGGGTCCATCAAATGAATGGCAAACACTTCATGCCTTCTAGAAAGTAGCGCTTTCAATGCCTCCTCATAGCCGGTCGGATCGAGGAAATCCGAGATCAACACCACAATGCCACGACGGGCATAGCGGATTGCAAAATCCTTACAGGAACTGGGGAGGTCTGTTTCCCCTTCACAGGAAAGGTTCCCCAAGTATTCGAACAGACGCCACACACGATTCTTGATCCGAATGGGTTCGAGTTGCTCCGTATGCACTGTGGAAAATGCGGTGACCGCGAGACGGTCGTAGTTGGTGAGCGCGAGGTACCCAAGGGCCGCCGCGAGTTTCTTCCCATATTCGAATTTCGAAGGGTCGCCATGGGACATCGACTTGCTGGTGTCGAGCAGAAGATAAACCGAAAGATCTTCCTCCTCCTCGAAGAGCTTCAAAAAGAGTTTGTCGAGCCTTCCAAAAATGTTCCAATCGATAAACCGGATGTCATCGCCCCGGACATAGTTCCGATAGTCTGCGAAATCGACACTGATCCCCTTCTTCTTGCTGCGCCGCTCCCCGCGGATCTTCCCAGAGACCAGTTTGCGGCTAACAAGCGAGAGCTGCTCGAGTTTCCGCAGGAACTCAGGTTCGAGAAGCGTCGATTTTGTGGTGGATTCCGGCATTTGATACAAGGATAAAACGCCACGCCGGGATGTCCAGTGCGGGTCCGTCCTTGGAGCCCGCGACGGGATGGAGCCCGCGACGGGTTAAAACCGCGTCGCTATTCACACGAAACCCGCACCACGAGGGTGCGGGTTGACGTTCGATTCCTCCAGACGCTTCACTCAGTGTCATTTCGACCGGAGGGAGAAATCTGATAGGCAATCCACACTCCATCCGATCCAACACACTCCAATCGATCACAGTCTGTTTCAACAGACTTTGCATTGTGTAGCCTCGTCTCTTTAGAGCGTGGCGCGCCTCGATCGATGCCAACGGCTATCGGTTCTCATCAATACTTTAGCAGCCGACCCAGACCACGAGGGAATCAATTCCCTCGCTACACAAAGAGGCGTCCGTTAAAACGGACTCGTCATTCTCCGCATGCTTCACTCAGTGTCATTTCGACCGGAGGGAGAAATCTGATCGGTGTTGTTGTTCTTGTCCAACCTCAAATTGAATCGGAGGAATCGACTCACCCATTGTAACCGGCAGTGTCGATTCAGCGGGTCTCTCCTATCAGATTTCTCCTGGCGTCGAAATGACACCTTCTGAACTCCTCGGGTATGATCCGGTTTCTTTCACCAATCAAGAGCCGGAGCGTTCACGGTCCCGAAACCTTCATCCAATCCTGTTGGAAGATCATCAGGTCCATCTCATTCACATACCCATCGCTGTTCAGGTCGGAACGCGACACCTGGAATTCATAAGCCCCCATGTCGAAAGCGCCGGGCCCCTCGCGCCCGAGGCGGGTGATGTCGACGGGTCGAGGGTTCCCATCGAGGTCAGTCGCCGGACCCGCGGTCGAAGCGGAGTCAATGCAGGGCGAACCCATTTGGAGACGATAGTCGCCATTCATGGGATCGACAAAAAGCGGATCGGCATCGATGTTGCCCTCGCCGGGGAAGCCGCCCTGGATGTTGGAGTATCGAACGCTAACAACCTCGGGACTGGCTTCTAAGGCGATATCCGCCGAATTGCCCCAAATAATCGAGTTTTCAATCTTGCCTTCTCCGGAACCCAGCATCCGAACGGCTGACCATTCATTATTATTCCGATACTCTGATGTGTTTGATGTAATCGTGCAGTAAGAGAGGCTTGTTGAGTCCAAATTCGCGCTGGAGAAAGAATAGAATGCCTGCGCCACTCGGGCGACATTCTCCGCCAAGAGGCAGTTGGTAATGCACGCCGTTGATTCCCGGATAAATATACCGCCCGCGAATTCCGCGCGGTTATTCCGAAACTGGCATTTTTCAAGATGGAGGCGAGTGTCGGTAGCATAAAGGCCCCCTCCGACTCCGTCCTCAAGTGTTTCACCGGCGGGATTGCTTATTATCGCTGTGTTGGTAATTCTTCCATGTCCTCCATTGATATGAACGCCACCTCCCTGTGGTCCTTTAGATAAGGAGATGTTGCTGGTGATTTGACTGTTCCTGATTTCAAACTCACAGTCTAAGAGCGCTACCCCACATCCCTTGGCTGGAGCATAACCCAATCGAACCGCTGGACTCCCTGTATTTTCGGAAACCCTGCAATCCTCGATTAGGACTTTCGAGTTTTCACAGAAAATACCCCCCCCATAAACCCGATCCAGGTCGACATCACTACCACCACCCATACGATTCTCGGAAATAGTGCAATCTCGGAAGACAGCGAATCCAGCATTGGTACAGTAGATACCACCTCCAAAATTCCCAATCAGGTAGGTAAACGGGGGGTTCCCCCGTGGAAACACTTGGGCACGGTTATTGGTGATTAAGCAAGAATTGAAGGTCGGTGATGCATCGTAAATGTACACGCCTCCTCCGTTGCTTCTTGAAATTTGTCCAAAATCGTTGGCTCCAAGGTTTTCTTTTATGACGCAGTTTGAAATAAAGGGTGAGCCATCGTGAACTTGCAGTCCGGTATCTTCTCCACCCGTAACCGTGAATCCATCCAATGTTCCATCACCACTTAAGTCGACAATGTGCTTGATTGGACCAATATGGGGAGTGGCGGTCAGAATCGTTTCATTGGCTTTCCAATCGCGCAGGTGAAATTCGTTTGGACCCTCTGTCCCGGCAAAACCGCCATAGACATTCTCACCCGAGA
>JAJDBZ010000038.1 GCA_029261095.1 Candidatus Omnitrophota bacterium
AATATTGTCCCTGAAAAAGTCCGTGAAATGGTCCACCTCTGCTTGGTGGGAGATTTTTCTGGCGGGCGCGTGATCCATCAGGAACTCTTCGAGCTAACCGAGACTCTCTTTTGCGAAACCAATCCGGTACCTGTGAAGACAGCGATCAATTTAATGGCTGGAACGAGCGGGCCGGGAGGCGTAGTTTGGCCCGATGCGGGAGAATTTCGCCTTCCGATGTGCGCCATGACCGAAAAGGGGTTGGATCAATTAAAGAAAGGGTTGACCTCACTCAATATTCCGATTGAGGTCGAAGTCACCACGTAATGGCGCACTGGAAATTCGTTTCAATCGTCCTTTTGGTTTCACTCTCTCTTTCGGGTTGCTATCTGCGCAAGAGCGATGATGAGGAATTCCCTGATGAATTCGCGCAAGGACTCGATTATGCTGAAGAATCCAAGATCGATTACGTCGAGATGGACGATGCCTCGGATGTTCTCAATTTTGATGAGAATCCAACTGACTTGATTGCCTCGGCCGACCATGGCGCCCAATATTCAAACGATGCAAATCCTTATTTGAAGAAGACTCAAAAGGAAAGCGCCTCTATCTGGGATACGCCGCCCTCCGATTCTGAGGAAATAGTCGATTCTCTCGACAACGATCCCACCGATTCGCTTGATTTGGGAAATGAATCGCGGACGGGGATCGTGGGCGGTGCGATATCTGGAGCACCCATTGAGGGTTTATCTCCCCCAAGAACCGAAAGCGCTTCGTCGAATTCTCTTGCAACAGAAGCTCAACGCTCTGGCCGCAATGTTAGCGATTCCATTAATTCTTCTGGTCTCGGCGGGTTTGGAGATGCGGAATCGGTTTCAGAACTTTCCTTTGGCCAGTCGCCCGACATGCTTGCAAAAGTGCAGTCCGACTTCGATATGGGAAAGACTCCATTCGAGAGGAGTTCGGACAATCGTTCTTTCAATGAACCAGACAGTTTTTCGAACGGTAGGGAGGACTTTCTGAAATCTCGGGAACAGACCCTCTCGAATCTGGACAATGATCTCAGAAATGCCAGCGTCCCTGTCCCCGATATGCCTACAGCCGACTTTGATGGATCGCGGGCCGCTCAAGCGATCGGATCGGCTGCGGGTTCCACAAGGCAAGCCGAGAAGATCCTTGCGCCTTCGAACCAAGGGGGAGGCCTCAACACGATTCCCCAAAGCCGGAGTATTACCATCGACGGAAGTCAGGGACCGGTTTCAAATCAATCGAAGTTAGATCCCGTATCAACCAACAATCCTGGGCAGACCATGTTGACACCTGAAACACCGGTCACCGTGCGTGCGGAGCTTCCCGATGCGAGAACTCTCAAGAAACAGGGGATCGATTATTACCATGATCGGAATTTTTCTGCCGCGATTACCGCCTTTCGGGATTATTTGTCGGCTTATTCAGAAGAAGAAGACGCGGTCAGGGCGTGGCTAGGCTACGCTCTCATGCAAGATCGCAGGTTTGGTGAAGCTTCCAAAGAGTTTACCACTCTGCTCAACTCGGATAATCCTGAATTGCGAGCAGATGCTCATTATTACCTCGGTTCGATTCATGAGAAACAAGGGGATTTCGAAGCGGCGAAGGTTCGGTGGGAACAGGTCATTGAATTCTATCCAAACTCCAAAGCGGCCGAAAAAGCTCAGAAGAGTCTCGACACCCCATCGCCTTGACCTCCAAGATTGAAGAGCCAATCCAAAGGAATTGCGTCGCGATCATCGACGATGATGCGGACCTCCGATTGCTCCTTCGTCATGCACTTGAACTCCGTGGCTTCGTGATTTTGGAATTTGATTCGACCGAAGATGCCCTCGGTTGGGAAAGACCCGATCCAACCGCCGAAGCACCCCCTGTAGCCCTAGCCGACCTGATCTTGCTCGATGTCAATCTTCCGGGGATCTCAGGAATCGATTCAATCGAACTCATCAAACAAACTCCCTCGATCCGGAGCATTCCCATCGCGATGCTATCGGCACTCGGCCAAGCCGAGGTTGTTCTTCGATGTGTGAAATCGGGCGCTAACGACTATTTTGTGAAACCTCTGGATTTCCCCGAGGTCATGCGTCGAATCGATAATCTATTGGCGGATCCCAGTGGGACTCTCCACAAATCGGCACAATCCACGGTGACTTGGAACTTTCAGGAGTTTTTGGTCCGTGAAATCAAACGGGCCGAAAGGAGCGAAGAGCCCCTGGGTCTGCTTCTGGGAGCTGTCCGTAAACTGTCCCAGAATCCAGACCCACTCCAACCGGAGGAGATTGAGTACCTTTGGCGCCAGCCATCGACCGACAATACTCCTGAAAGGAAGCAGACCGAGACATTTTTAGACAACATGCGTGGGAAACTTCGGGAATACGATCTGGTCGTTCCCTTCGGGCTGGCCGAATTCGCAATGATCCTACCAGACACTCTCCCCGTCGGAACGCAGACCGTGATAAGAAAACTGCATGCTCTTTTCCAATCGGATTCTCCATTTCCTTCACTTCCCAGACAGGAGAGATGGGTCCTTTTGGTGGGGGCTGCCAATTATCCGGAAGATGGGCGAGATCGATTGGCATTGTTTTCCACAGCTGAACGTACGCTGACAGAAGAGGTCCCGGAAAAACCGAAATTGTCCACTGACAGAGATTTAGTCTTTTTAAAGACAACGCGCTGCCTCTCATGCGGGCGACATTATTCCTATCCCAAAGTTGCTGTTCGAAGACTGACTCCGATCGCTCGGGACTCGGATTTTCGGATGATTTTCGAGGATCTCGACCCTCTCTTTTATGGTGCCATCGCGTGCCCCCACTGTGGATTTGGGATAACCGAGCAGGATCTAAAATCGGTGCGCAACATAGAACCGCCCACCTTCCGGTGGGATTACACGCGGTTAGAGGAAGGGGACCCGTGGAGTCATCCCACCCAAACGATCGTCCCCGAAGGTCTCGAACGATATATCGCCCCTCCATACGAGGCATGGATCGAGGACTCCGGCCATGAGGTTTCCCTTCACAACGTTCCAGGTCAAATGGAGGGAGTTCAGGAGTTGATTCAAGAATCTAGGCAGAGGCATGGAGATTCGGAACTTTTAGGTCCCGAACCCGCCATCGCCTGTCATCAGCTTGCCCGTCAAGTCTATCGGATACTGGGGGCGTCCCCACTCAGGCGGGCTCGTCTTGCCCATCGCATTGCATGGTTGTACCGAATCACGGAGAATAAAGAAATTGAAAAGAAATTCCTTGAAGAGGCGCTGGAGTATTACAAAACAGCCTTTCACTTTGAGGATTTGGCACAATCCAAACCGAGCGAACTGGAAATCCTCTTTTTGCTAGGTGAGATCTCGTTCCGCGTGGATCGAGAAGGTGACGCGGTCGCGATATTTGAACATTTGGTTAGAGATCCAAGAGTCGAGCAACGGGAGAGTTTCAAGAAGATGATCCATCGCAGATGGTATGAGGCGAGAAATGAACCTACCGCTTAGAAGTCGTGACCTCTGCCGAGAGAAGACGTTTGATATAAGAGATAATATGGATTCGGCCCTGCGTTAGATTAAGAACTATGACCCAAGAAATGAACCACGACAACAATCCGAAAACGCCGGATGACATTGCACGCGACCTGAAGAGGGAAGCGCTCAAACGGAAACGGTCTAAACGGCATTCGGCGAGACTCAGAAGGCATTTTTTCGCGGGGCTCTTGGTGATCGTTCCGATTGGCGTCACCATTTGGGTTGTCGCTTGGCTGGTCAATCTCATCGACGGAAAGACCCGACATTTTCTGAACGCTTTCCTGAACCGACTCGGGTGGGGTGAAAGCCAAGTCATCCCGATCGGGTTCGGGTTGTTGATTGTCATTGTCGGAATCTGTTTTACGGGGATGCTCGCAAGCAATTTCCTCGGCAAGCGATTCTTCGGGATTCTCGAAAACCTTATTCGCAGGGTCCCCGGTGTGAGCTGGATCTACAATGCCTCTCATCAAGTCAGTCATGCCTTTCTGAATCGAAAGAAAGACGTTTTTTCCGATGTTGTTTTCGTAGAATACCCCCGGAAAGGGATCTACTCGATCGGTTTTGTCACCAACCGCTCCGTTCCAGGTATGCAAGTGGAAAGCGGAGAAAACATTTCCTCCGTATTTATTCCGACGACTCCCAACCCAACATCCGGATTTCTTCTATTCATCCCTCAAAGTCAGCTGACAAAATGTCCGATGACCGTGGAGGAATCCATGAAACTCATTATTAGTGGCGGTGTGGTAATCCCGGAATCCCTTGTAGCCGAAATAACCGATCTTCCGATCTTACCCGATCCCGAACCAACCAGAGGAACTCCCGACGATGTGGGATCGATGGCGGAACTGGGCTAAACAATACGGGATCTCCTTTTTTCAATCGGCGGAGTGGGCGGAAACCCTGGTCCACCACTATCCCTTCTATCGGCCCGAACCGATCGATTCCGACGACTGTTTCCTCCCTCTCCTTCGTCAACGCCGGTTTGGTTGGCTAAGCGACTCTCTTTATGGAATGCCTTTCATGAGTACCGGGGGGTTGCTCACATCCGAGGAGAACAGGAGCGGTGCATGGGCGACTGTGAGTGGGCAGATCAAGAAGAAACAGGTGGGGTCCATCGTTCTTTGTTTGCCTCCGCAATCCCCTCCGCCACCTGAACTACAAGGATTTGAAGTCATCGAACAGGCGACACACTTGATTGACCTTTCCGAAGGGTGGGAGACCACTCACTCCCGATTCAACAAATCCTGCAAAGAGGCGATAAGACGGGCAGAGAGATTGGGGGTACAAGTTGCGCGTGAAGAAAACGAGGCGGGGGTCGAGGATCATTGGGCCCTGATCAGTCAGCAATTCGAGAAATGGAAACCGAATCCAGCCCTGACTCGAGCGTTCATCCACGATTTGGTTCGTCTCCCTCAAAGCCGGCTCTATTTGGCCCGAGTCGAGGAACGCGCCGTCCTTTCCATGTTGGCTTTCGAGTTTGGAGGGGAAATATTCTTATGGCAATCCGCCAAAACCCAACAGGATTTTCCTCCTGGAACCAGTAACCTTCTGACCTCCACCCTGTTTCGGGAAGCATCTGAAGCCGGCACTGAGGCGGCTAACTTTGGATCGAGTCTGGGAAACCCTAAGATCGAACGGTATAAGGAGGCATATGGTGCCGTCAAAACTCCGTACTTGATCCTAAAGAAGAAGAATCCCATCTTGGGCTTGATTCGCTAATGGCCTCTCTATTCTATTCACTGAATCGTTTTGAAGCATTTATTCCCTCCTTCTAGGGTTCCACGGCCATCCGGTTTATTCTCTGATCTCTATCATTTAATCGTCTTGATTTCCTGAGGGATGCGTGTGAGCCGATCTATCCTGAAGCATTTAGCGGTATTTCGAGAGTTCGCGGCAGTGGGCGTTTTGGTATTGATGTGTCTCTTCTTGAACTCGAGAGAACCCGGATTCCTCGACTTGGAGAACCTAAAAGACATTCTGGTTCAGGTATCCCCCATCGCGATTGCGGCCGCTGGCATGACGTTTGTCATCTTGACAGCCGGCATCGACTTATCGGTCGGAAGTATCCTCGCCTTATCAGGCTGTGCCGGGGTCATGGTCGCAGACATGACAGCAGAATCTGGGTGGGTTGCTGTGTGGTTTGGTATAGGAGCCGTCCTCCTCGTCGGGGGACTGTGCGGAGTTCTCAATGGGCTGCTCGTTACCAAACTGAGTCTGACTCCTTTCATCGCGACTCTTGGACTCATGAGTATCGCCCGAGGGTTGGCTTATGTCTTATCGGATAACTCGCCGGTACAGGTTCTCGCGGGAATGCGATTCGTTGCCCGCTATCGGTTCCTCGATATTCCCTTGCCCATTTTTCTCTTGTTTGGGACCTATATCCTCTGTTGGGTTCTCTTGAGGTTTACCCTTTTTGGGCGGTATTTATACGCGATTGGCGGGAACGAACTGGCTACTCGCCTGAGCGGCGTTCGGGTCGGGACTTTCAAAGTCCTCGCTTACACGCTTTCCGGATTGCTTGCGGGACTCAGTGCACTCATTGTAGCGGGCCGACTTGGTTGGATGGCTCCGCAAGAGGGCGAGGGTTTCGAACTGGATGTGATCGCGGCGGTGGTTATCGGTGGTACGAGTCTTTATGGGGGAGAAGGGTCGATTTGGGGGACTTTATTGGGTGCGCTCATTATGGGGGTGGTCAGGAATGGATTAAACCTGATGGGGGTCGACTACAACCTTCAGAAGATTGTCATCGGGTGTATCATCCTGTGTGCGGTCACCGTGGATGTATTCGCGCGCCGAGTTTCGCTAAAATCCTAGCAACTGTTATTCATTGAGGTTCATCATGATGCGACTGAAAAGCTTCTGTCTATTCTTATTAGTGGGGATTTTTATCGGGTGTGGCGACAATAGTCCTTCCCCGGTATCAGAGGAAATCGAAATCCAATCGGACGATTTGGTCATCGACTCTCCTCAGAGTGCGAAGGCAAGGACAGTCGCAGTCGTCTCGCCCGCGCTCACCAGCCAATACCATGTCCAATTTGTAGAGGGAGCAGTCGAGGAAGGGGAGTCCTATGGATGGAAGATCCAATCTCTTGCCGGAGACCGCGAAACAAACTTTTCGGCACAAGTCGATTTAGTCGAATCCGCGGTCAGGAAGGGTGTCGATGCTCTAAGTATTTGTGCCATTAACGATGCGGCCATTGTGGGTGCGATCGAAAAAGCGAACGAGGCTGGGATCCCAGTCTTTGTCCACAACTCTTTGAGTGACCTGCCCGGTGGGGTTGTCGAGTCTTACACCGGTTTTAATCAACGTAAGGCAGGACAACTTTGCGGTGAATGCGCAGTCCAGAAGCTGTCTGAACGAATCGGACAGGCATCAGGAACCGTGTACATCATTACAGGAATTCCGGGGTTTCATTCGAATGAGCGGGTTACCGGGTTCCTGGAGGTTGTCGGGAAAGCGCCCTCAATTAAGGTTTTGGGAAGTAGTCCGGGAAACTGGGAACGACTGGCTGGGATGAATGTGGCTCAAACGGCGCTCAAAGCAAATCCCCAAGTCGATCTCATCTTTGCCGTTTCCGATGCGATGGCTCAGGGTGCGGCTCAGGCGGTTCAGGAATCCGGGAAAACCACTCTGACAATTGGTTTGGATGGGAACCCTGATATGCTTCATGATATCAAAGACGGAGTGGTTACCGCCAGTCTCGCAGTTTTCCCAAAGGAGATGGGGAGGATAGCCATGCGGAACATTAAGAACTACTTCGACGGGGATGCTATCGAAAAGAGGAATGAGACTCCTCTGACTATGATCGATGCCATCAATGTCGATGAGTATTTGAACTGAAATCCCATTCATTTCCTGACTTAAAAAGGAGTTGTTCATGGTTCACAGGTGTCTAGTATGGATGGTCGTTCTCATTGGAGTTCCTTCCCAAGCGGCGGTCACTTTCGAATCGCTTCTCTCAGAGATGACAAACCTGAGCGCACTTTCCCAATTCCCCGATCCATCTTACAAAACCCTTCAGTTTTCCTCCACTGATAGGCGAAGCACCGCGCCCTACTCGGCTGAATGGTATGCCAACAGCGATGGTTTTGGAAAAGAACCCACACCCAATGTAGTGAGAGTTCTCAAAGAAGCAGGCGAAGACAGTATTGGAAAATATGTGATAGCCGAGGTGACCGGACCGGGGGCGATAGTCCGGACCTGGACCGCTCGAATCAATGGACAAGCTTCAGTCTACCTGGACAACAACCCGGAGCCGATATTCGAGGGCGAGATGACCGATTTTCTGATGGACACTTATGGAGCCATGGCCCTCGAAATGGAGATCTTTAAAGAAGAGCGTCTCGAGAAAGGGTTCCACCAACGAAACGCCAGTTACTTTCCCATCCCTTTTGCAAAGAGTCTCCGAGTGGAATGGACAGGAAACCTTCAAGAGATCCATTTCTATGAAATCGAGGTCAGGAGATATCCGGAGGGGACCGAAATAAAACCTTTCACGAAGGACTTACTCCTTACCAAGAATGTCGAGATTTCGGAGACCCTTGCAGTATTGAGGGATTCCACCACCTACTGGAAATCCGAGACACGCGGGACAACACACTCGATCGACCGGACAATCCAACCCGGGGAGGTGGAAGTTCTGAAAGACTCCGAGGGATCGAAATCGATTCAAACTCTCACCCTTAAACTCAACACCAAGAACCCTTCCAAGGCCTATCGTCAAGTCATACTGAAGGGGTATTTCGATGATGCGCCCCAACCTCAGATTGAGGCTCCACTTGGAGATTTCTTTGGTGCGGGTCCGGGCATCAATCCCTACGATTCGGTTCCCATGACAGTCCAGCCGGATGGGACAATGGTTTGCCGTTTTCCCATGCCCTTCCATCGTTCCGCACGTTTCTCCGCGGTTAATTTGAGTCATGAAGCAGTCCACATTACAGGAGAGATCGAGGAGGTCGATGCCGCTTGGACTCCGGGAAGATCCCATCACTTCTTTGCAAAGTGGCAAGTCGATCACGGAATCATCGCCGGAGGGGAAACGGGGGTATTTGATCTTG
>JAJDBZ010000371.1 GCA_029261095.1 Candidatus Omnitrophota bacterium
AATCGGATTCCCATCCGATGTGAGTTGGTGGCAGATGACAATGTCTTTCACAGCGATCCAAGCCCGCGACGGGTTCGAAACCGCGTCGCTACTCACACGAAGTCCGTACCCTTCGAGTACGGACTGAGGACCCTTCAAAAATTTACATTGACAAAATCCATCCTAATATCTACATTATTCGAGAAATGCGTCATATCCGAATACCACTTTTTCTCGCCCTCCTCGCTATGGCCTCCCAATTTCTTAGGAATTGTTGTTGGTGCAAATCGCCACAGAAATCCTGACACATCTGGTAGAGCCTTTTTTTATTTATTGAATGAAGCCGCACCCGGTGGCAGTTCAGATATCAACGAGGATGGCATTGTGAATTACTTGGATTTGATGATTCTGATGGAGGATTGGGGGAAAGTCTCCGGGCCGTGACTCCACCCAACCCGCACCCCTGTGGTGCGGGTTTCGTGTGCGTAGCGACGCGGTTTTAACCCGTCGCGGGCTCCGTTGGTTCCCAAAACCTCACCCTCTTCCCTCCACCCACATCAGATCGGAATCCGACTCGCCATAGGAACGATGCAGAGCAACGTTCCAGCAACCGGTAGTAGCGCTGTCTTCCAGACGGCCAGGCAGGCGTTGCCGTCTGGAAGACGGCGCTACGGTCTACGGCGAGCCAACGCACGAAAGGATTCGTGCGGAAGTGGGTTCGAGAAGGATTCTCGGACCAGGGCGCGGCGCAAACCGTTGTGGACAGGAATTATTCATCGATTCATAATCCCTTCAGCTGTCTCTAGTTCCTATGAATTGTTGTGGAGGTCGTCATGAATCGGTTGGGTCAGTTTCTGGTTGTTTCTTTTGTTCTTACTCTCACCTTCTTTGAACAGGTACGCGCGGAAGAGGTCAAAATCGTCCGCGACGATTTTGGGATTCCGCACATCTTCGCCGACACGGACGAGGGAGCCGCCTATGCTTTCGGTTACGCTCAGGCGGAGGACCGATTGGAACAACTCCTCAAGAACTACCGGACCGCTGAGGGAACGCTGTCGGAAGCCTTTGGTCCGGATCACTACTACCACGATTACCGGCAGCGAGTCTGGAAACACCGCGAGGTGTCCAAAGAGAAGTACAAAACCATCGGCGCGAAATCCCGTGGCATTATCGAAGCCTTTCAGAAGGGCATTCAGAAGTATATGGATGAAAACCCCGATGAAGTGCCGGATTGGGCGCCTGAATTGGAACCTTGGCAGGTCGTTGCTCTCGCCCGTCTCATCATCTGGGGTTGGCCGGAGGGGGATGCCGGGGGTGATCTCCGTGCGGCGGGAATTCGGCCCGATCCCATTGAATACCGCGGATCGAACGAATGGTTGATTGCCCCGGATCGAACCGCCGAGGGAGTCCCAATCGCGCTGATCGATCCGCATCTCGGTTGGTATGGCATCTTCAGATTTTACGAGGGGCGTTTCTATGGGGAGGAACTCAACCTATCGGGGGTCTGTATTCTGGGATCGCCGCTCATCTCGCTCGGACATAATGAATACCTTTCGGTGGCGATGACCACGGGATCGGGAGACACCGCCGATGTCTTTGTCGAAAAGGTCAACCCGGACAACCCCCTTCAGTACGAGGTGGATGGGGAGTGGCGCGATATGACCGTTCGGAAAGAGATCATCCGGGTCAAAAAGGAAGATGGAACTTACGACGAGAAAGAAGAAGAAATCCACTACACCCACCATGGACCTGTGGTGAAACGACAGGATGGAAAAGCCTACACCATGGCGATTCCTTATCTCGATGATGTCAGCCTGACCGACCAGACCTTCGAGATGATGACCGCCAAGAACCTGAGTGAGGCGAAAGCGGCTCTCTCGCACCTCGGACTCATGGGTCAGAATGTGATGGTCGGCACAGTGGATGGGGATATTTACTACCAGCGCACCGGAAAGGTCCCGATCCGAGCGGAGGGAACCGATCCCTCTAAACCGATCCCCGGGCATCTCTCGAAGAATGATTGGCAGGGGATTCATCCGATGGAAGATCTGGTCAGTTGCGAGAACCCGCCGCATGGGTATATGCAGAACTGCAATGTCTCTCCCTTCGGGATGATGAAAGACAGCCCGATGCGTCTGAAGGATTACCCGGACTATGTCTATGGCACCACCGAATGGCCCCCGCACCAGAGAGCCGCGATGGTGGTGGACATCCTCCACAACGATCCCCTTTTCACCATTGAAGAGGCGCTCGATCTAGCGGTGAATGTGGAGGTTTATAACGCGGGGAAATGGCAGGATCGTCTCGAGGAAGCGGTTGAGGGACAAGAACTCGAAAAAGATATTTCGGAAGTCTATGAACTTCTTCGCGTTTGGGATCGCCACAGCCGTCCGGATTCGGCTGGCGCGATGGCTTTTAAATATTGGAAGGATGCGCTTCCCGAAGAGGTCAGAAAGGGTGACCGGATGGGAGACCCACCGCCGGACTCGCTCACCGACGAGATGGCCATCGAAGGCCTGAACGAAGCAGCCAAGAATTTGAAGGACTATTTCGGAAGTTTGACTGTCACCTATGGCGAGGTTTATCGAGTCGGGAGAAAGGGTGGGAAAGAAACCTGGCCGGTGGGAGGCGGCAACCCCGGGAGCGGCATGGCGACCCCCAGGGCCATCGGGTTCGATGACATTGAGGGGCACCGTTACCTCGGTCGCGGAGGCCAGACTTCCACACAGGTTGTGTTGCTTACCAAACCGCCCCAATCCTGGACCTTACTCCCGCTCGGTCAAAGCGACGATCAGGATTCCCCTCATTGGGACGATCAGGCGGAGAAGCTTTTTAGCCGGGGTCTTTTGAAACCGACTTATTTTATGGACCCGGAAGGGTTGGAGGAAGTGAAGGTTTCAGAGAAGGTGTTGGATTATTGACAAAAGGACGCCTCGATCTCCGTGTTCCCCGGTCCACCCACCCCCCCCCCCACCCAAAACGGGAGGGGCGCCCACGGCGCGCCCCCGGGATGGGGGGGGGTAGGTGGGGGTGTTGAC
>JAJDBZ010000372.1 GCA_029261095.1 Candidatus Omnitrophota bacterium
CGGTGAATAACTCATGTTGCAGATGGGTCTCTTCCGGGGTTGCGCACCCGAACGAGAGTTCCGCTCCCGGTCCCTTTTGAACCTGCTCGCAAAATGCCGCCATCATTTGGAGAATGGCATCCGAGAAACCGAACTCGAAAATGGCGCCGGTGATCGTCCGGTAAACCGAAGCCGATCCCAGATCTTCGGAGCGCCAGGTTTGAGCCTGGCCGGGGATATAGGGCATCGTTTCAAGGGTGCGAGGATACTTGGTGTTGAACCGTGCCGAGAGTTGGGTTCCCTTCACAGTCACATACCAGGAATTGGTTTCCCCGGGAGCGATCCTCTGAATCCGGACAGTCATCGGAAATTCTTTTGAATCGGATCCGGCTTCACATAGAAGGGTCGCGTTGTCCCAGGTTTCACAGGGAACCGATTGGCCTTCCGAGTTGGGACGATTTGGAACGATGTTGGACAGTATGGCGCGGACATTCTGGGGAAGCCAACCGAGCCGCAAGGGGACATGCAGAACATGCAGGCCAAGATCCCCCATACACCCATAATCGCCATTGGTGGCCACAACCCTCTTCCAATTGATCGGTTTCTCGGGATTCAAATCGGAGGAGTGCAGGAATCCGACTTCGACTTCGATCAAGTCCCCGAACGCTTCTTTCCGCCCATAATCGATGATTCTCTGTGCGCCTGGGAAATAGGGAAATTGTGAAGTGCAGCGGACCACGACATTCGAGTTCCGCTCTATAGCGGCAAGGATGGCGGCATTAGCATTCTTGTCGATCCCGAATGGTTTCTCCCCGAGAAGGTGTTTTCCAGATTCGATGGTGTCCACATACATCTGTCCGTGCAGGTGATGGGGGACCGCGCAGTAAATCGCCTCGACCGAATCGTTGGCTAGAAGTTCCCGGTAGTCGGTGCTCGTCTGTTCGATCGTTCCGAGGTTATTCTGAAACCATTCGAACGAACTCTCATGCCCGCTGCAAAGAGAAACAATCTCCGGCTCGACTTCCAGGTCGAGGAGATGGCACCAACGCGAAGCCGCCGAAGCGAACTCTCGCCCCATCAAGCCGCACCCGATGATTCCGAAGCGAATCTTCTTTCGACTCATAGATCTCTTTCTTTCTCCATTGAAGTTACCCAGCCAGAGTTTGGATCGCCTGTTCCATCTTCTCAAGAATGAAATCGACCACCTTCTCATCAGCAATCAGCGGTATTTTGGTCAGTACTACCGGAGGCGCATCGGCTTTATAGGTTTGCACACTCATATCCAGTCCCGAGTCATTCAGTCTTCCAACAAACGATTTCGCCGTCGCTAGTTTATGGAAGCGCAGAGCGGACATATGACGATACCCCTCTGCGCTTTGAATGGCCCCGGAGTGTTTCTCGGCGAATTCTTTGAATCGGTTTTCATAGTATTCCCCCACCCGGCCAGTGACTTCCGTATTTTCTTTGGCCCAGGTCATGGTGATGAGGTAGGTGAGGGATGCGAGTTCCTCCTGACCGTTGGTCACCAAAGCACCGAATTGAGGCAGGTTATCGAACGCCGCGCTGAACAGGATGCGCGAGGCGGGATATTCTCCTCCCGAAAAACCTTTCCCGAGAGCCAGGAAGGAGGGTTTGAGACCGTACTCTTCAAACAGGAACAATCCGGGTGCCCACATACAAGATTGGATTTCATCCACCACAGTCGGGACATCGTGTTCGCGACATAGATCGTAGGCCCGGTGAAGAAATTCCGGTGTTAACACTCGAGCCCCATAGTTCATCATGACAATTTCATGAAAAAAACCGGCAATCTTGAAATCACCCTGCTCGAATTCTTTGAAGGCCAATTCCAAGTCTTCCTTGTTGTTGGGACGAAGGGGGTGGACCTTGAGGAGGTTCCCCTCCTCCATCGAACTGGCAAATTCCGGCCACATTCCTCGCATGGCTTGGGTGAGAAGGGTGGTCCCATGATAGTTCGCGTGGGGGCCGCCCTCATCGTTTCCCATCACCAGAAGCACTGGGGTTCGCCCCTCGTATTTTGGAGCCTCCGAACCCTCCTGCGGTCGATAGAACCTTGCAAGGATCATCTTCAGTGCCGCCTCCGCGGCCAGACTTCCAGTCTCAAGGTTCAGAACTCGGTTCAGAACATTCGGGTCTTCGGAACCAATGACTTTTTCGAGACCCTCGCTATCCTCCCAGTCCAAACCGTTGGCATCGCACACCAACCTTTCCTCGAGGAGGCGTGTGATCCAGCCACGGGTATTGTTGTGAGTCGCATTGGTGATTCCCAATTGTCGGGCCTGCTCGATCAACTCGTAACCTGGAAATGAATGCCCGAGTGGAGCGTGGTAGTGTTCGCTTTTGGTGATCAGGCGCAGACGGCCATCTTCTCCAATTCGGAAAAGCCCCGACCCGCTCATGGGGGACATCCGCGTTTTTGTTGCCGCGTTAAAACTCTTGGAACTCGCCCCTTTCACTCCCGCTTCGAGCGAAGGCGAGATGACCTCTTCCCCCACTTTGGTGAGAAGTTCCCACTGACGTTTCCGGAAATCTTCAGAATAGAAGTCGACTGGATCGCTCGCCTGACCCAACAACGCAGAAAAATCTTCACCGGTTAGGCAAGCCCGGGCATGGCAGGCACTCTCGATCGGGTCATCGAGAGTAATTTCCGTGAGCGACCGGCGCACGTTTTCAAATCCAACAGAGGTTTTGGCCATTCCTAGATCTCCCGTTTCTCGTCCGGCAAAGGGACATCCTGCCAACCTTCGGTCCCGAAACGAATATCCCTTTCGACAAACTCCCAGACGACCACCTTCTTCCCGGCAAGCAGATCCGGTTTTCGGTACAACTCCTGCCGCACCAGGGTGGAGGCTCCACCATCGTTGATGATGGAAGCCAGCGGCATCCCGAGTTCTCGCCCTAGATGAGCCACAAAACCGCCGGAACCAGGTTCGTCGCGTTCGTAGATTCTCAGAAAACTATCCCCGAGCACAAGAACCTCCGATCTGGGATCGCTGGTATAGATCTCGCCATTCGCCTTGTTGACCACCTGCGTTGCTCGAATCTCTTCCTGTTCGAACCACTTCTCGATGCCAGGGGTCTGTGTCATACGGAGGACATCGCCATATCTCAAGAGCGATACTTCCTTTAGATCGTACGCCTCTTTCCCCGGACTGATCCAACCCAAGTCCAACAAGCGATTCGCTACTGTTTCAGCCGCCAGTCGCATTCCCTCGGGTGACCAATGGGTGTCCTGGATCAGATAGAGAGGTTCATCGCCAGAGGAAGGAGTCTCTTGCTTCTTCGACTCATAAAAGTCGAACAGGTTCACCACCTCCACACTCTCTTTTTCGAGTCGAGCAATGAGTTCGAGAGTTCGGCCGTTGACCGGTTGATCAGTCTTAAGCGCCCGTGTAGTCAGCATTTCCGGATAGACACTTGCCTTGCCCGGAGCAGGAACGACCAGAAGTTGGATTCCTCTTTCGGCGAGACTGTCACGGAACGAGGTAACCGAATCGACCACTTCGTTGAGCGTAGGTTCCCCTATTGGATTCTGAGGCGTTCGTTCGGTCAGGTATCGGATGCCGAGATCGTAGAACAGCCATCCCTCACGTCCCCTGACCGCTTTCTTCCCCAAGTCTTTAAGGGCCATAAACCGCATGGATTGCATCACCGGCCGGAGATTCTGGACGAACCAGGACCCCTCTTCGAGATTCTCTTCATAGAGGCGTAAATTATCCTGAGAGGGCACCTGAAGGAGAAGATCAGCCACTTCGGGCCTTTCACCACTCAGGAGATCGCGGGCTGTGTGGGTCACGCCATCCAGGAAAAGGATCCCCAGGAAGGGGACAATCAGAAAGAGTTGTTTAGTCTGGCTTTGAGTCAACTATCTGTTCCTCTAGAACTGGAAATACAAGAACGGGTTAAACGCCTGTACGAACATACTCATGATGGCTACCAAGAATATCACAATCAAACCGAAAATCTTCGGCCAGGTGATTGTATTCACCCAGTCGAAGGCTTGTAAGGGCTGAAAAGCGAATACGGCGCAGATTCCCAGCAGGATCAAGTGTCCGAAGCTATAGAGTTCCGCCGCCAGCAGAATCGATCCTCCTTCCGGATTTAGAATCCCGAACATCGACCCGAAGAAACCGACTGCTTGTTGAAAATCGGGCGACCGGAAAAGGACCCAGGAGAAGAGGACCAGAATGAATGTGAGCGCGATACGGAACGGTCGTGGGAGGAGGTTGTAAACACTCTCCTTGCCTCGCCATCTTTCGAACCCCAACAATGCACCGTGATAAGCGCCCCAGATGACGAAGACCCAGCTCGCCCCGTGCCATAGTCCGCCGAGCAACATCACGATCGCCAGATTCAAGTAGGTGCGGCGTGCGCCCTTTTGGTTTCCGCCGAGAGGGATGTACAGATAATCTCTCAAGAAGGTCGAAAGCGAAATATGCCACCGCCGCCAGAAATCGGTGATGCTGTCCGCGAGGTAGGGGGCATTGAAATTCCTCGGAAACTCAAAACCGAACATGCGTCCCAAGCCGATCGCCATGTCCGAATACCCGGAGAAATCGAAATAGATTTGGAAGGCATAGGCGGTGACTCCGACCCAGGCATCCAACATG
>JAJDBZ010000373.1 GCA_029261095.1 Candidatus Omnitrophota bacterium
CCCTGTAGGGGTATCCGGCCAACAAGGAATGGGACCCTCGCATGACCGCTCCCCCCAGGTGGCACCTTTCCAACAAGGAGGAAATGCCTCCATTGATATCCCCCTGGCCGAGGTCCTGCCGAAGACCGTAGGGAATCTCGACCCACTGTACGGAACCGAAAGAGAACCAAAGAGTTCGAGACCGCTGACACCTCCCTCGGAGCACCCGGGCCAAGAGAAAGATGGCGCAATTGTGAAGAGTGCTCCCGATCCCGATCGGGACGGAACAGGAGTCGCGGTTTCCGACCTGAGCGAGGATCGCGCGGATGCAGTTTTGGCTCGTCTTTTACCTGATCGGTTCGGATCTCGGAGCGGTCCCGGACAGATTGGTTCCGGAGAGCCGAGTGGAAGAAGAAGAGGACTGAACGGTCAAACCCCAAACGAATCCTCCTTCATCGGAAGTGTTTCGCAGTCGCTAAAGAGGTGGGTCACCGAACACCCCGCATGGTTCGTGTGGATCTTGTGGGCCCTCCTTCTCCTACTAACCGAAGTGATCCATCGGATGTTGAAGAATCGCGGTTGGAACACTGATGCTCCGCCCCCTTTTCTTCAGCCTTCGGAGGTGAACCTGATCGATTGGGAAAGGGCTAAGCAAGAGGAAACTGCGGCCCAGAATCGCCTTTCGGCACGGAGCGTTTCGGAAGGGAACGCTCGTGAGGACCTCCAGACCGTCGCGGTTGAACTCCCGGACCAACCGGAACCTTCCGCCAAGGTTGAGTGGACAGTCGCCGATCCACTTCCACAACCGATGGCATCGGCTTCCGCTTTCTACCGGAACGGACAGGTCTATGTAGTCGACCCGCATGGAACCATCTGTTCGGCAAAGATCAACGCGGATGGATCGTTGAAACCATGGTATGTCCGAATGGGGCATCTCCCCGCGAAATCGGGAGCGGGTTCGGTGGCGGTTCTCGACGATCGTGTGGTTTGCCAAGTCGGACAACAACTCTATTCGGCGGAGATCGATGATCGAGGGATTGGGACTTGGACTGAGTCGGGGGTGTTGAATGGATTGACGGGTAAGACCACGCTGGTGGGACAAAGTAACCGAGTCTATTTCATCGGTGGCCATGGAGAACAAGGGAAACTTCCTCTTGTCCGTTCCGCCACTTTCAGTGAAGAAGGTGGCCTATCGGAGATTCAAAGTCACCCGGCACTTCCGATCGGACTCCGAGAGGCCGGTTGTACGATCGAAGGAAATCGGATGTATCTAATTGGAGGTCGATCGGGCAATCAGATGTCATCACTCGTTCTGTCTGCCAGACTCGACCCGGAGGGTTGTCCAGGGACCTGGCGTGTTGAAACCGAGATGCCGATGGCCATGCGACGCCCGATTGTCCAATCGTGGAAAGGAAGCCTGTGGGTGATTGGCGGTGGAAACGGGCAGTCCACCAAGACAATCGTTGCTGGAAAAATCGGTAGGGATGGGGTCATTCAGGGGTGGCAACAAGTCCGTTCCGATCTACCCGAGCCAGTGACTGAGGGGACCGCCACCAAAGCGGGGGGGCGGTTTCTTCTGATGGGTGGGAGGGACGCGCGGGATTATGGGAAGACCCTCACAAACGTTTACTGGTTGGAGCCACAGTTGAGCTGAGTTGTATACCCGATGAACCAACTTAGCTCGCGGTGTTGCATACATGTCTTAATCGTTTCTTTAAGAAATTGTAGTCCTCCCCTCACCGCACGACTTTTTCGATTGACCTTGCGAGTTAGAGAGATATACTCAGTTTGGTGTTTGGCTAAATCGAGAGGTTCACATCGATGTTTCGCCTCATTTGGGACGCCACGATTCGCAGCGAGGGGATGCCGGTCAATTTCGGTCGTGACGCCAGCAGATGAGTTTTCAGAGACGTTTTGTAGGAGCAGCAATGAAGAACACCGCATCTTATGCGAGTCACGCAAATCATGGAAAATTGGCTTAGACGAATTGATTAGATTGCCCAACCGCATGATTGGATTTCTTGCCATTGCGCTTCCGTTCTGGTTTGCGTTGATCTACTTCGTCATGTCCTTGGCTCGCGCCGACTTTAGCCACGCAACGAAGGCGATTAGCGAACTCGGATCAGTTGATGCTCCGAATCGTTGGGTTTGGAATATCGGTGGCTATGTAATTCCGGGTGCCGTCATCGCTCTGCTGGGCACGGGTATTCGCGGCCAGTTCTGGGGCGAAAAGGGTGTCAGGTTGGCTTCGTCTTCTCTTGTCGCATCTGGCCTACTCATGGCGACATCCGGTGTTTTTCCGGGTGACTTCGACAACCGAACATCGTTCACCATGATTATGCATGCGATTGGGAGTTTTGGGAGTTTTGTTGCTTTTTTGATCTGTGGTTTTTCCATGCCATGGCTGCTCCGACGTTCTTTGGTATGGCGTGTCTACGCGTGGCCTTCACTCGTTCTAGTGCTTCTGTCGATCGCGACGGGATTCCTTCGCTCAGGAGACGCTCCGGGTATCGGACAGCGGCTGGGTTTCGCATGTTTCTTTGCGTGGATTGGATTGATGGGAATTGGTCTCTTCCGAAATGCACCAGTTGAACAACACATGAAATAACAATGCGATGAACGTGGAGCACCCGACAGCGCGTCTACAAAAGATAGATCAGCTGCGGCTGCGCGGTTATCGAGAACGTTATGCTATTCTGAATTGGGACGGTAATTGGTTCCACCGAAAGAGCCTGTAAACACAGAGTTTCTTGCCGAATCCCGGACGCATACACCTTACCCTGTCCGGAACGATCCCCGGCGAGGGGTCGCCGGGCTACTTGGCCGTGTTGGATTGGGAGAACAGGACTATGAAAGAACGGATTGACTATCACAAAGACGGCAGTGTCCGTGCGCGAGGCTTCACCACTGAGGATGGGACTCTGACCGGATACTGGGAGTGGTTCCGTAAGGATGGAACCAAGCTGCGGTCCGGCAGTTTCGAGAATGACGAGCAAGTCGGGGAGTGGACCACTTATGACAAAAGTGGGGAAGTCTATAAGGTCACGGTGAAGAAGAGACGCCGGGCTACTTGATCGCGCAACCAAATGAAAAAAGGCTCCCTGTTTCCAGGGAGCCTTTTTTTGTTTGTCTTCAACTTGGCGGATGAAACCGATTACTCCGGGTTCATCTCCACCTCGCTCATCCCGGCCAGCTCGGAAGCATCGAAAATCCCTTGGTCGAGTGCTTCTTCCAGGTCGGGGGGAGTCTCCACGACGAAATCGTCCTCCGGTTCTTCGACCAGGTCGATCTTGCGGATCTCCCGATACTCCGCCTTTCCGGTTCCCGCTGGGATCAAATGTCCCATGATGACGTTCTCCTTCAGGCCCAGGAGTTGGTCTTCCTTGCCGGCTATGGCGGCTTGGGTGAGCACTCGGGTGGTCTCCTGGAAGGAGGCCGCCGAGATGAAACTCTCGGTACCGAGCGAGGCCTTGGTAATTCCCAGCAGGTTCGCTTGGAATCGCGCCGGCCGTCCACCATGCGCCGAGACTTCCTTGTTGGACTTCATCACTTCAAACCGGTCGACCACATCCTGTGGTAGGAAATCGGTGTCGCCGGGGTCGGTAATGGTCACCTTGTTCATCATCTGACGGATGATGACTTCGATGTGCTTGTCGTTGATACCCACACCCTGCAGGCGATAAACCTCTTGGATCTCGTTGAGGAGATACTCCATACAACGTTTCTCGCCCATCACCTCAAGGTACTCATGAGGATCGAGGGACCCATCAACCAGTTTGTCTCCCACATTCACCCACTCGCCGTCGTTACGGATCAAGTGCTTACCGATGTCCACCTCATACGATTCGAGGACCGCTCCCTCGCTGTCCACGATGGCCATGAGTCGGGTTCCGCGTTTCCGTTTCTTGCCGAGCTTCTCAACAATCGGTTGCTCATCCTCCGGATGTCCTGGTCGAGGAATTTTCACCCACCCACTGACACGGGCGATGATCGCCAAGTTCTTGGGTTTCGGGCGACGCGCTTCGAAGATCTCCTCGACTCGGGGAAGACCACCGGTCACATCGCGAGACTTGAAAGACTCGCGCGGAATTCGCGCGAGCGTGTCGCCACGATCGACTTTCTGGTTGTCGCGTACGGTGATGTGCGCTCCGGAGGGTAGCGAAACCAGATTGGCCTCGATTCCCTTACCGACAATTTCAATGCTGGGGTGTTTGTCTTCTTTCTGCTCCATGACAATGAGCTGGACCGCTTCTTTCTCGTTATCCGAAGAGGCTGCCGAGTCTCGATGCTGACGAACGGTGACTCCCAATTCGATGTCATGGTATTTGATTTTCCCAGAGTCGGTCGCGATGATCGGAATTTGGTAGGGATCCCACTGTGCGAGAACCGCCTTCTGACCTCCCTTTGTTTCGATCGTTTCATTGTCTTGGACTTTGAGGATCGCTCCGACAGGGAGTGTTTCAACCTGACGGAGGTTCTCGCTCTGCGCCAGGATGTCTCCTCTAAAGACATCTTGGCCATCTTTGACTCGAATCTCGCAACCGATCGGCAGGTGGTAAGTGGTAACCACTTCACCCTTACGGCCAATGATGGCGATGCGCGGAACATTGTGTTCGTCGACTTGGGTCACGATCGAAGTCAGATTTCCGGTAACCGCATCCAATCGCTGTTGAATGGTACGCCCCTCGGCGATTCCAAGGAAACGAACCTTACCTTCTTCTTGAGAAATGACCGGGAGAGGCAGCTCCGCGAGGAAATCCCCCTCTTGAACCTTTGCTCCATCCTTGATCAAGACCCGGGCCCTTGGAGTAATGGGGTGTTCTTCCAATACGCTTCCATCCTTGCCAAGGATCTGAATCGATGGGCTATCTCCGAAATCGCGCCCTTTCAAGGTTTCGGAATCGCCAAGTTTCTTCACGTCCTCGAATTTAGCTTTTCCCGCAGCGGTCGCGATGACAGGGCGAGCCCAAGGCGACCGTTCAAAGAGAAGATCGCCGGACTTGACCGAGGCTTTATCCTCGACCCCTTCCCCGAGTTTCACGCCATAGGGAAGAGGAATTCTTTGGAGCGACTCTTTCTTCCGGTTAATAATCTCGAGAACGCCGCCCTCGGTAAGAACCACGATTTGACCATTGCGATCGACCACTGTGTTTTCGCATTCAATTTCGACTTTGCCGTCGGCGGAGGCGCGCTGGCCGGCAAAGGCGACAATGATCTTCCCATTTCGTCCAACGGTCACCGATTCATTCTCTTTTTCCTCGGCGTCGACGTTGATGTATCTTGCGGCGCCAATCTCACCCTCGGCGAGACTGGCGGTATAAGAAGATTCCGAAACAATACGGGACGTGGTTCCACCGATGTGGAAGGTTCGGAGCGTTAACTGGGTTCCCGGCTCGCCGATCGATTGAGCGGCAATCACACCGACCGCTTCTCCCGGTTGAACCATTCGACCCCGTGCCAAATCTCGACCGTAGCACTTGACGCAGACGCCGCGTGCGGTTTCGCAACAAAGAACACTTCGGATTCGGACTTTGTCGATTCCGCACCTTTCAATGTCTTCCGAGGCCGCTTCGCTAATCTCATCGCCCGCACGGACCAGGATGTTGTATGTGTCTTTCACATCTTCCAATACAGTGCGGCCCTCAAGACGCTCGAACAGGTCCTCGGGAACTTCGAGCGCCCACCAATCGATGTCTTTCAATTCGACATCCTCGGGCGGTGCTGAACGCTTCCCGCTGGAATTGGCACAGATGAGGCTTTGAATCGGATAGCGGTTTTCAAATCCGCAACGGTGAATCTGGTAGATGTGGTCGTCCGTTAGTTTGGTTCCAGCCTTGATAATGACGCGGTCAGCGAGAAGCGGGTTTCGAATGGTTTCGAGAGCCGAACGGCCTAGAATTCGGTCCTTCAGAGACTCGATCACCTGGTCGCCTTCTTTAATGGCAGCGACCTCCATTCCCGAAATCGTTCCGCAATCCTCTTTAGTCACAATGGCATCTTGAGCCACATCGACCAGACGACGAGTCAGGTATCCCGCTTCCGCTGTCTTAAGAGCGGTGTCCGCGAGTCCCTTCCGAGCACCGTGTGTCGAAATGAAGTACTCGAGCACGGTCAGACCTTCTTTGAAATTCGATTCAATCGGTGACTCGATAATCTCGCCGATACCACCGGTCAGTTTCTTCATGGGTTTCGACATCAAACCGCGCATTCCAGCGAGCTGACGAATCTGTTGTTGACTGCCTCTAGCGCCGGAGTCGGCCATCATGAAGATCGGGTTGAAAGTGTTGTTGTGGACTTTCAATGTACTCATCATGTCGTCCGCGATCTTTTCGGTCGCTTGAATCCAGCAGTCAATCACCTTGTTATAACGCTCAATTTCAGTTGTGGCCCCCGCATCGTACTGTTTCTGGATTTCGTTCACTCGATCGCGAGTCGAGTCGATGACGCTGGCTTTCGATTCTGGGACCACCATATCGGAGAGAGCAATCGATAATCCAGAATACTTGGCGAAATGGAATCCGACGTCCTTCATCCGGTCGAGCATCTCCGCCGTGCGACGCAGCCCCACTACATTAAAGGAACGCCCCACCAACTTCGAAAGGTTTTTCTTGGTCATCATCTGGTTGACGAATCGAAGCTCCGGAGTCAGCACTTCGTTGAAGATAATACGCCCCACTGTGGTTCGGATAAATTCGGTCTTGTGTAGAAGAAGTTGACGTTCAAACTCAAGCTGGTTCGGGTCTTCGAGGTCCATTCCCGGCATCGGGTCTTCACCGATGAAGATTCGCATTCCCAAACTGCGGGCGAGAGGACGACCGCTGTCTTTGTCTTCGCCTATGATTTCCACTTCTTCATAGGTGGTAAATCGGACGTTGATCTCTTCCTGAAGCTTGATGAGACCGTGGTCGAAAGCCTGCATGGCCTGTTCGGGAGAAGCGAAGCGATGAGCCTCTGGCGATGAAGCTGAGGGGTCGACCTTGGTCAGATAGTAACACCCTAGAACGATGTCCTGGCTAGGCGTCGCAATCGGCTGACCACTCGCGGGACGGAGAACGTTCTTGTCGGAAAGCATCAGGGCTTTCGCTTCGTTCCTCGCTTCGCGCGAAAGCGGCACATGTACCGCCATCTGGTCACCGTCGAAGTCAGCGTTGAATGCTTCACATGTCAGCGGGTGGAGACGAATCGCGTTCCCCTCGATGAGGACTGGCATGAACGCCTGGATGCCGAGGCGGTGCAAGGTGGGAGCACGGTTCAACAGAACTGGGTGATCCTTAATGATTTTTTCCAGCACATCATAGACGACTGGGTGTTCGCGCTCGATCATCCGTTTGGCACTGCGGATGGTGTTGACGTGATCGAGTTTTTCGAGGTGATGAATAATAAAAGGCTCAAAGAGTTCGAGAGCCATTTTCTTGGGAAGGCCGCACTGATGGAAGCGGAGGTTGGGACCTACCACAATCACTGAACGTCCGGAATAATCGACACGTTTTCCAAGAAGGTTCTGGCGAAAACGGCCACCCTTCCCTTTGAGCATATCCGATAGAGACTTGAGCGGACGGTTATTGGAACCCTTCACCGGTCGACCGCGTCTTCCGTTGTCAAGGAGCGCATCGACAGCTTCCTGCAACATCCGTTTCTCGTTGCGGATAATGACTTCGGGCGCATGAACTTCCTTTAGTCTTCGGAGTCGGTTATTGCGGTTGATGACTCGACGGTAGAGGTCATTGAGATCGGAAGTGGCGAAACGCCCGCCATCGAGCGGAACGAGGGGCCGTAGGTCGGGCGGGATGACGGGAAGGTTTTCCATGATCATCCAAGCTGGGTTGTTATCCGATTTCTGAAAGTCCTGTGCGATTTTCAGTCGTTTGATGCACTTGGTGATTTTCTGCTGGGAGCGGGAGGTCCGAATGGTCTCGCGAAGGACCTCGCAAATCAGCTGAAGGTCGAGATTTTCCAACACCTTCTGGATCGCTTCGGCGCCCATCGCCGCCTCGATCGGACCGTACTCATCCTCGGTCTCCTGAAGTTCCTCTTCTGTAAGGACCTCGAGCGGTTTCAACTCATGAAGAGCTCGCCATCCTAAGAATGGACTGTTGCCCGGTTCGATGACGATATATTTCTCGTAATAGAGAACCTGCTCCATCACCTTGGTGTGCATGTCGATCAGGGCGGCCATACGAGAAGGAACGCCCTTCGAGAACCAGATATGGGCCACGGGCATCTCAAGGTGAATGTGTCCGAGTCGGCTACGCCGAACTTTTGACTGGATAACCTCTACACCACACCGATCGCAAGTGACCCCTTTATGCTTGATCCCGCGGAATTTTCCGCAGTTGCACTCGTAATCCTTGGTTGGGCCGAAGATGCGCTCACAGAAGAGCCCATCGAATTTCGGTTTGTGCGTCTTGTAATCGATGGTTTCGGGATTCTTCACCTCACCATGAGTTTTGGAGATGATCTCATCGGACGACGCGAGACCAATCCGAATGGATTTAATCTTGTTAATGTCCTTGACTTCGGTGTCCCGCCTGACCCGTTGTGGCGATTGAAAGAAACCACTCATCGAAATCTCCTTGAACTTCCTCTGCCCCATTGCTGGGTGACAGAATAAAAGTCGCTATCCATCGTTTGGCGCGTTGCGCCGTGACCCATTAAATCTCTTGGGTGTCCATCCACCCGCGACTTTCTATCTCCAACTCTCGTCGCGGAGAGAGAAAAATCAGGTTCAGCTATCCAAGCCTTCCAGGTCTGGGATCAGGGTGTCGAGTGCGGCCGGAGCTGTCTCCTTGACCTCCACCTCGGCTGTAACGGCCGGTTTTGGTGGGGCGTGACTCGATCCTTCGGTCTCACGAAGTTCGATCGAGAGCCCGAGACTTTCGATTTCCTTGACGAGAACATAGAAAGATTCCGGCAATCCTGGAGGCCTTGCATCTTCACCCTTGACGATTGCTTCATAGATCCGGTTACGGCCGACGGTGTCGTCTGACTTCACGGTCAGGAGTTCCTGCAGAGTATGAGCCGCCCCATAAGCTTCGAGTGCCCACACTTCCATTTCTCCCAATCTCTGGCCACCGAATTGGGCCTTACCACCGAGCGGCTGCTGGGTCACGAGACTGTATGGGCCAATCGAACGTGCGTGAATCTTATCATCCACCAAGTGGTTGAGTTTCAGCATATAGATGACCCCAACAGTGGTTTCTCGTTCGAATTGCTCCCCTGTCTTTCCATCTACCAACCGAACCTTTTGCAGGTGGGAGGGGATCGGGGTCTGAGCCAGACCTTGGTGTTGGGAGAGGATTTTGGCCTCGGTGTAGTTCTCTGCATGGAGAAGACGAATCAGATTTCTGAACGATTCTTCACGAATCTCCTGAGTGGAGATATCGGACTCGTCACCGAGGAGGTATTCGATTTCCTCATCGGAAGGTGTCGGGGTGACTCGTGCGAGATGGGCCCCTAGATCCTGAATCGATTTGACCACCTCGCCGAAGCCTTCGATCGATGAAGAGGCTCCCGAAGTATCGATCGCACTCAATTCCTCGCGGATCTTATCGAACGAATTGGAAAGTCGCTTGTCCTCTACTGCCCCGGTGTACTCGTTCCAACGAGCCAAGAGGGTATCCCAATTCCCCAGGATCGATTTGATCTCTGGTAGAAATGGTGCCACACGCTCCGTTTCGGGACGGTCATCAGTGAGTTCCTCATCCATCTCGATACCGATGCCCTGAAGGTGGGCAAGCGCTTCACCGAGCTGCCGATGTGTGCCGAGAAGTTTATGGGACTCGAATAGCGAAACCAGGAGAAGGTTAGCGCAATTAAACCAATCATCGAACTCAGCGAGAGTCGTCGGATCCGCTTGGATTCGGATTTCCTCCATCGCGCGAGCAATTTGGGCGGCGGCCAAATGGGCAGAACGTCCAAGTTCCGGCGAACCCTCTTCCACATAAGCTGCGGCGCGAACCATTGATTCGGCCAGTTTCAGTTCGGCCAATATTTCGCGTTCTCGCGCGCCATCGAAGACCGGTGTCTGGATCGGTTTGTTGAGAACCTTGCAAGCCCACCCAAGGTGAGTCTCAAGGATCTGTCCAACATTCATCCGTGAGGGAACCCCAAGCGGATTAAGGACGATATCGACTGGTGTGCCATCCTCTAGGTGAGGCATATCCTCGACAGGCAGAACCCGCGAAACCACACCTTTGTTTCCGTGACGCCCCGCCATTTTATCGCCGACTGAAAGTTTCTTGGTCTTGGCGATATACACCTTCACCATCTTGATGACGCCTGGCGGCAAGTTGTCGCCGGTCTTAATGTAATCAATCTGTTTATCGTATTCCTGGTCGATCTCTTCTCGCCGGTGATGGAACTGGCGGTTCAAGCGCCGGAGGTCGCCCTCCTTCTCAATCGGGAACTCGGCATCCGCCAGCTGGATCCCTTCTAATTTCTTCATCTGCGAATCGCCCAACTCAGCACCCGATTTGAGAACGACGGACCCACTCTCGGGATGAGCGAGGTCACCCGTTAAGGTTTCTCCATCGATGAACTCACGAATCGCAGCTTCCCACTGGGAGTGCAATCTTTCGAGTAGCAGATCCCTTTCACGGTTGAGGCGATTGATAGTTTGTTCTTCTTCCTGACGTGACCCGCTGCTGCCGCGGGTTTTTCTCGAAAAGACTTTTACATCCACCACAGTGCCTTGCGTGCCTGGCGATGCGCGGAGTGAAATATCACGGACGTCCTCTGCGCGTTTTCCGAAGATGGCGCGGAGGAGTTTTTCGACATTGGAAGTTTGGACCTTTCCTTTGGGGCTGATCTTCCCGACCAGAATGTCTCCCGGTTTAACCGGCGCTCCGATACGGATAATCCCGCTTTCATCGAGGTTCTTAAGGGCTTCTTCTCCGACATTGGGAATATCGCGTGTAATCTCTTCCTCACCGAGTTTGGTGTCGCGAGCTTCGACTTTGGCCTCTTCGATGTGGATGGATGTGAAAACCTGATCACGAGTCATACGCTCGCTGACAAGGATCGCGTCCTCGAAGTTGTAACCCTCCCAAGACATGAAGGCGACGATGACGTTTTTGCCTAACGCGAGTTCACCGCAATCAGTCGCGGGACCATCGGCCAAAACACTCCCGACCTCCACACGGTCACCGACACGGACAACCGGTTTTTGGTTGACCATCGTATTTTGGTTCGACCGCAGAAACTTGGAGAGGCGATAGACATCGATGCCATCCAGGAAATCGATGGCTTGGGAAGAGGTGAAATCATACTCATCCCAATCCCACCAGTAGTCTTTGCTCTTGATATCCGGCTGAACTTCGACACGGTCTGCAGTCACACGAATGACTTTGCCGGCACGTCTGGCTCGGACAACGATTCCCGAATCCTGGGCGGCCTTGCTTTCAATTCCGGTCCCAACTAACGGCGATTCCGCTCGAAGCAGCGGGACCGCCTGTCGCTGCATGTTCGATCCCATCAAGGCGCGGTTCGCGTCATCGTGTTCGAGGAAAGGAATAAGTGACGCAGAAATAGAGACCAACTGCTTGGGCGATACGTCCATGTAGTCGATCGATTCGGGGGCGACTTTGGTAAACTCACCGCGAGACCTCACTGAAACAAGATCTTCTTTGAATCGAGCCCTGTCATCGAGAGGAGCATTCGCCTGAGCAATGACACAAGCATCTTCATCGAGGGCTTCCAGATACAGAATGTCATCTGTGACTGTCCCGTTCTCCGTTCGACGGTACGGGGTCTCGATAAACCCGACATCATTGATGCGGGCATAAGTGGAGAGTGAGGAAATCAGACCGATATTCGGACCTTCCGGAGTCTCGATCGGGCAGATGCGACCGTAGTGAGTGTGGTGAACGTCGCGTACTTCGAAACCCGCGCGCTCACGATTCAGACCTCCTGGCCCTAGAGCGGAAAGACGGCGTTTGTGAGTCAATTCGGCCAGCGGGTTGATCTGGTCGAGGAATTGGGACAACTGGCTCCGTCCGAAAAACTCGTTAATGGCAGACATGATGGGTTTTGAGTTCACGAGGTTCCGCGGCATCATGCTGTCGAGGTCGAGTAACCCCATTTTTTCTTTGATGGCCCGCTCCATCCGGGCAAGACCCGTGCGAATTTGATTCTCGAGGAGTTCTCCGATGGTGCGAACACGACGGTTACCGAGGTGATCGATATCGTCAGGCTGGGCATTGATGTCAGCACCCAGCAGACGGAGCATGTATCGGATGACACCGACGAGATCGTCCAGAGTGAGTGTCACCTCATCGAGAGGAACGTTGAGAGAGAGTTTTCGATTCATCCGGTACCGCCCGACTCGTGAAAGATCGTACCTGCGGGCCTTCAGGAAAAGATTTTCCAACTGGGCCTGGGCATTCTTGATAGCAAGCGGTTCTCCGGGTCTCAAGAGTTGATAGATTTCGAGAAGGGCCTCTTCTGTATTCTTCGCAGTATCGCGTTGAAGGGTGTTGTGGATCGAGGTGTACCAGAGGGCATCGGATGTGACTACTTTTACAGCCGAAACACCAGAGGACTTAATCTCTGCAAATATGGATTCGTCTACCTCAGTCCCTCTGGGTTGAATGATCTCCCCCGACTCTTCGTCGATAACATCGGCAGCCAGGATTTTCCCGATCAAGCGGGATGGAGTGGTCTTTGCGGAGGTTTTCACCTCTTTGAAATCGCAAAAGTACTCGAGGATATCCTCATCGCTGGAAGCTCCGAACGCACGCAGAAGCGCGGTCACCGGAACTTTCTTTTTGCGGTCGATCACCACGGAGAGCACTTGGTTCAAATCGGACTCGAACTCCAACCATGCACCACGGTTGGGGATAATGCTGGCTGTGACCATTCGGCGGCCGGAAGGGTGTTGGTCGACTCCGAAGACAGGACCTGGCGAACGATGAAGCTG